>NZ_JAUQXO010000062.1:0-50045 GCF_030834625.1 Geobacter sp. | reverse complement strand
TTTTGGGACAGCCCTTGCTCTGTTACCAGTTTGACCGCCTCTGCTCGAAACTCTGGCGTGTAACGTTGCTGCTTCTTCATGTTCCCCTCCCTCTCGGTAGTTTACCAAGTGGGAGTGTCCATTGTCTTCAGGATACGTCACATTGCCTCCGCGCGAGATGTCGTTCCCGATGGGTGTCACCCCGAGGTTGTACATTCCGTTGTCGAGCATGCCCATGCCTTGGGGGAATCCACCCTGTGGCAAGCCACTCACCACGTTGCCGAAGGCATCGGTAGCCGGAACCGAACATGGTGGTACGGTGCAGAAGTCCAGGACGTTACGCTCTATGGCGTCCTGGGCGTTCTCCATCAACTCGCCCTCAAGGCTGAAGCCGGAGATGACCCGGTCTCGACCCAAGGGCTCCGGAAATTTCTCGGACCCCGGCTGGCCTGTGAAGAACTCCTGGACAAAGTCGATGAAGCTCGTCTGGTGACTGGTCCCGAAAGTGGCGTCGGTCAGGGTCCCGCCGGCATGGCACTCACCGCAACGGAGCGACCTGAAGTTGCGGTTCTTGAGAGACAGGTTGGATCCCAGGAAGAAGTCGAGGCCCATCAACGGGTCGACCGTAGCGTCGCTCACCGTACGCGTGCCGCCGGCAGGCACGTCCGTACAGCCGGCCGGATTCTCGGGCGGACAGTTGATTCTGGCAACAACGCCCGGATCCCGCTTGAAGTTCCCGACCTCGACGAAGCAGGGTTGCACCCCGCCCGTTCCATTCGGTCCGAAGCAATTGGGCAGATCGAGAGCGAGAGTCGGCTCGCCGGACTCGCCGAACGATGCGAATGTATCGGGATTCGCGTCCATGAACCGGTCAAACGGCGTGTCATCCGGGACCAGCAGGAGGCCCCAGGCGTGTACCGACAGTCCTGCAAAGAGGGGCATGTTCGCTTCCATCTGGGTGAACTGGTCGGTGTTGCTCGCAACGGCTGGACCGCTGGCAGGGGTGAGAACGTAGTTGTCGAACGGGTCGGCAGTACTGTCGACTACCACGTCACCGTTACCGTCGGCGTCCGTATCCTGGAGGACCGGGACAGCGACGCTGCCGGCAGCGCACTGATTCGGATGGAGTGCGAGGTTGCCGTCAGTGTAGCAGCCGTTGAGGTGCTGGCCCGTGTTTCTCCAGAGTGCCGGGTAGAAGGCCCGCCGGATCAGGCCCGGGTAATTGATGCACAACCCTGGCTTGCCGGCTGCCGTTGCCCCGGGGGAACGATCCGCCGCCGGCAACGCCGCACAAGCCGAACCACCCTGGTTGGAGTAGAGACCCATCACGCTGTCGGTGGTGGAGACCAATTGGTTGGCCAGGGGCGTCACGCCCGCTTGGAGCAGCTTCTTGCCGAGCTTGGCCCAGTTGCGTCCTTGGAAGGACATCTCGAAGTCGCTCAGCGCCGGCCCGGTTGTCAGCGAAGCCAGGCTGACGAACCGGATGATCTGCCGCGTTGGCACGATGGTTCCGCCTTGATCGACCATGACGTGGCTCTGCGGGTCGGAGGCGCCAAAAACGCTGCCGCCGTTGAAGTCGTGGCGCGCACGGCCATCCCAGAAGTTGTCGAAGTTCATGGCCGAGTTGAAAAATGTGGGGGTGTTGCGTGGCTCGACCCGGCGCAGCCCCTGGAAGAGCGGAATCGGGTCGGCAGTCTGCCCGCCAACCGGGTCGTCGCCGATGTCAGGCATCAGCGTCCTTACGCCAAACGCGTCTGGCGGACCCAAGGCTCCAATTGGTGGAATGTCGACGAACCGGCGGAATCGCACGCCCATCGAGGACGCGACGTCGTTGATGTCGTTGCCGGGCCCGAAAGTGTCTTGCCCGCCCGGGTGGAAAGGAAAGTCGGTCGCAACCAAGTCCGTGTTCTGAACACCTCCGTGGAGCTGAAGGGTCAAGTCCCCGCCCAGATGGTTGGGGTTGGTCTGGTTCTTGGTCCGGTTGTCGGCGCCGGCGTGGAAGTGGCACGAGGCGCAGGCCTGGACCGTGTCGCTGCCCACCTGCATGTCCCAGAACAGGGCCTTGCCCAACGCCGCCGCCGCCGCCCTTGCGGCCACCTTCTGCGCACGTTGTTGGGTAACATTACCCGTACCCCCGGCGTAGTAATCGTTCTCATTCGAAGGCAGCAAGGCCGCGGGATCGGCAGCGAGGTTGGCCGCCGAGTTCCTGGTGTATAAGGGGTTACTCGGAGTTCCATTCGGGGGAACCCTGAGCGAAGGTTTTCGCAGGCCCCCGGCACCTCCGGCGTTGCGCGGCTGGATGAATCCCCGCGCCGGGTCGAAGAGTCGCGCGGTTGTGGGAATGGGAGTCGCATGGGATGCTATCCCAGGGACGGCCGGGGTCGAATACTGTCCCCTCCTGGCGGGGGTGTTGTTGCCCAACACTCCGAACCCGAGGTAGCCCGGTTCGCCCGGATCGCCTCCGGTGATCAGCGCGCCCTCTCCGGTGGGTGTGCTACCCCACGGGTGAGGACCAGGGAAAAAGAACGAGTCCACAGCGGTGATGGTAAATGGGGTATCCGGCGCCATGGGGCTGTTGAAGTCGATGGCCGCCCCGTCGTCCTCAACGCGGTCCTCGCCCGGAGAGACCTCGATGGGCCGATAGGTGAATGCATATGACGCAGGCACAGGTGGCGTGGCACCAGGATCGCCCGGAGAAGTTTGGACGAGCTGATACGGGACTTGCCAAGGACCTCCCTCGTAGTCGATGTTCAGCAGGCGCAGTTCCTCGCCGTTCATGTGGTTGTAATTCAGCGGATGGATAATGTGGCGGGGCAGCGGCACCTCGGTGCAGCCCGCACTGCCCGGCGCGCACGGCTCGCCCGTCGCGTTTCGGTAGATGAAGGACCGGCGGCGCTCCTGGGTCAAGCGGTACGACGGATAGCCCTGCTCGTTCCCCGCCACGCTCGGATCAAGGGCGAATTGGTACGGGTTGTCCAGCATCTGCTCCAGCTCGTCCCAGATGGCAACGTCTTTCAACGAACCCAGGGCGCTCTCCACCTCGAAGGCAAAAAACGCCTGCTGGAAGGGGATCAACCCGGAGTTGTCTATTATGTTGCCGCTTATTGTCGGCTGAGCCATGGCCGGCGTCGCCGACAACGGCGCCATGGTCAGGCAGAGGATTACGGCCATGACTCTCGTCAAGACCAGGGGCCTTCTCCCCTTAAAGAATGGGTTGCCGCTCTTCATGACTTGATTCTCCTTTCCTTTCTTGTCGAATTCCTGCTTCAGATTCCTTGCGGCAGTTAGAGTGCCCACCATCCGTTCCAATCACCTCCTTGCTGGGCAGGCGGGGTGGCCTGATTTGGTCTATGCTCGCGTCCCGTTTTCCTCCTATCCGGAATCACTCCATGCCAGTGAAAAATGAAAAGGCCGGGCATACCGAAGGTTTCTTCTTCGGCAACCCGGCCATCTTCATTTTCGGAAGACCCGTGGCTTTCCTAACCCTTCTCGCAAAGGGGTCGGCTTTTCGAAAGAGAATAGCTACAAATACTATTCGTTGAAGGAATACTATCCGATAAACAAATGGCTTCAATCAGTAGAAATACGGATTTTCATACCGTACAAATACGGATTACAGAGCGCCCAAGATGCTTATTGGCTGGATTTATTGGTTTTTTATGCGGTGAGGATGAGGGACTCTATTGAAACAATAACGGGTAAAGGGTGACGTGTTTAAATATATCCTTTGTGAATGGCGTAGTTTACCAGGTCGGCGGTGTTCTTCAAATTCAATTTCTTCAGGATGGCGGCACGATGGCTTTCCGCGGTGCGGACGCTGATGAAGAGGGTCTCCGCGATCTCCTTATTCGATTTTCCTTGGGCAATCAATTTCAGAACCTCTATTTCGCGGACCGACAGCGGTTCGGTTAAGGGCGCCCGCTTTCCAAACAGCTCTCCCGCGAGGCGGGGAGAGAGATAGACTCTCCCCTGCCGGATGTTCTCGATGGCGGAAAAGAGATCCCGGTCCGCATCCTCTTTCAGGAGATATCCGTCGGCGCCGGCGGACAGGGCTTGATGCACGTATTCTTTGTGCATGGTGAGGATCAGTATCTTCACCTCGGGGTATTTCTTCCTAATTCCGCTGACAGCTTCGATCCCGCGGAGATTTGGCATCGATATGTCGAGAATGACCATGTGTGGGGTCACCGTATTCAAGAGCGACAAAAGCTCGATGCCGTCCCCGGCTTCCCCGATGACCTCCAGACCAGCTTCCACTTTGATAAGCCCTCCCAACGCCTGCCTGATCAGAACGTGGTCATCGGCAAGCACAATCCGGTAACGATCCATGTCAGGCCCCTCCTTTCCCAACGGGGATACTAAAGGTGATCCGGGTGCCTTTCCCTGTCTGACTCCATAGATCGAAAACCCCGTCCATCATCCTTACCCGCTCCGTCATGGTCGCCAGACCGAGGCCCTTTTCGGGGGCATTTTTCACCGATGCCTGTTTCAGATCAAACCCTTTCCCGTTGTCTTCGACAGAGAAGATAACCGTATCGTCATGGCGCCGGACAACTACGGATACATGTTCAGCCTCAGCATGCTTCCCGATATTCGTGAGGGCCTCCTGAATAACCCTGTAGATGGTAATCCAATGGCTACGAGGAAAAAGATGATCAATCTCCGCAATATCGGCCGTCAGTATCGTGGCTGGAATTATCGCGAAGCTGCTGACAAGCCATCGAAGAGCGGATGTCAGCCCGAGGTCTTCGAGGATGGTAGGACTCAGAGCCAGGGAAAGCCTGCGGACATCTTCGATGACGTGATCCATGTACCCTAGCAGTGCCTCGCACTCTTCCCTTATCTCCGGCTGGCCTTCACTCAGTCCTTTCTCTATGGCCCTTATCCGGAGCTTCGTGACACTCAGGGCCTGGCCCAATTCATCATGAAGTTCCATGGATATGCGTTTTCGCTCCATTTCCTGAGCAGTTATAAGTCTGGAAGAGAGGAGTCGAATCTGTTGTTCCGTCTCTTTCAGCGTTTCCTCTGTCTGCCTGCGCTCGGTGATTTCAACCCGGAGAAGCTCATTCGCGGTCGTCAATTCAGCTGTGCGCTTTTCGACTAACTTGGCGAGATGCTCGCGGTGTCCTGTCAATTCTTCTGCTTGTGAGAGCAATTGCTCATGTGCCTTCCGCAGCGCTTCTTCGGCACTTTTTCGCTGTCTTTCGCGGCTCCAGAGACCCGCTGTTGCAGCAACCACAATAAACACCCAGCTAACCAGGATGCCAAGGAAGAGGAGCCTGTATTTCTCCCGGTTTCGGGCTTCATCTCTTTCTATAACATCTTCCAGATTTCTCGCCTTGCTGAGAATTTCCTTGAAGAGCGTATCAGACTGATGATGGGAAACCGACCCTATTCCTGATTTTTCAGGGTCCTGCAAACGCGCCAGACCGATCATCTTAAACTTCACCAGCAGGGACTTGATCGCTTCTGCGCGGGCGCGCAGTTCCGGGTCTTCGAGCGGTTCCGAAATCCAATTATGCTCAGATTTTCCTCCCTTGAGGGTCACATCGACCAGGTTTATCGCCGGATCCAGATCGGCAATAACCTTCTCGGCATCCGCTTCAGTATCTCCGCCGACAGCGTGCTCTAACCAGAGATGGGCTGTTGCAGTATGGATCTGAACATCCATTATCGCGTCGACAATGTCAGAATCAGTGCGCAGTTTCTCGCTGATCCGATCGACCCACAAGAGCAGAATGATCGAGAATATGCCGATCAAAAAGACCGTTGTCGGCATCCAGTACCATTGCCGCGATTTTATTGAACCTGACATAGAAATTAATGCCTGTAACAGAGAGTCCGTTGTCTGCCTCATACTAAGCGGTTCTGCTCGCCAACAACGGGTATTTCACGGGGCGGCCTCACCGGTTTCAGTTTAACCGGAATGCCGTGAAGGTCAAATTAATGGAAATGGACCCCCCTCGCAAAACCCTCCACTGCGTGTATACTTTTCAGTGATTCCCACGCAGTGGAGGCCCTCCATGACCATCTACGACATTACCGTTCCCCTCTCCCCCGACCTTCCCGTCTACCCCGGCGACCCGGCGGTCGTCCTCGAGCCGCTCACCCGCATCGCCCGGGGAGACACGGCCAACGTCACCCGTGTCACCATGACCACCCACAGCGGCACCCACCTGGACGTGCCGAGCCACTGCCGCGACGGCGGCGCCACCGTGGACCACCTCCCCCTGTCGCTCCTCATGGGGAAGGCCCGGGTGGTGGATATCAGCGGCGTGCGCACCATCGGCCATCGGGAGCTGGCCCGCCTCCCGGTGAGGGGGGAGGAGCGTATTCTCCTCCGGACCGACAATTCCCTCCTCTGGGAGCGTCCCGGCTTCCAGGACGACTTCGCCCACCTCACCGAAGAGGGTGCCGCCTTTCTCATCGAGGCGGGGGTCCGGCTCGTGGGGATCGACTACCTCTCCATCGAGGGGATCGACAGCGGCATCACCGTCCACCGGATGCTCCTGGACGCCGGGGTCGTGATCCTGGAGGGGCTCACCCTCGCGGAGGTGGAGCCAGGGGAGTACGAACTCATCTGCCTCCCCCTCAAGATCGCCGGCGGTGACGGAGCCCCGGCCCGGGCTATCCTCCGGGGCCGGGAGCGGAGTGCCGGAGAGCCCCCCTTCGATCCCCACACCACCCGCTGGCCCGTGGCCTGACGAGGACGCCATGGCCGGATCACGGAAGATCGTCAGCGCCCGGGAGTTGGACCTCCTGCGCCGTCTTCTCCGGGAGCGGACCGAGGAACTGGAGCGGGCCAACGAGCGCCTCTTCATGGCCACCCAGGTGAAATCGGAGTTCCTCTCCCACATGTCCCGGGAGTTTCAGCGACCTCTCGATCGCATCGTCGATTTCGCCTCCTGCCTCCGTGACGGCGCCATGGGGGAGGTGAACTCCGACCAGCGCCGCGGTCTCGAAGCCATCATCATCCGGGGGATGCGGCTCCAGCGGATGCTTCAGCGGGTCCTGGAGTTGTGCAGCAGCGATCTGGGGATGGCGGTCTTTCTTCCCAAGGAGTTTCCCGTGCATGATGTCCTCGACCGGGTGGTGAAGCGACTGCGGGAGACGGCAAAGAAGCGGGGGGTGACCATCGATGCCGGCTGCGTGAATGGGGAGGGGACCGTCACGGCCGACGAGGGGAAGTTCTCCTTCATCATCGAAGAGCTGGCCACCAATGCCCTCAAGTTTTCCCCCAAGGGGTCCAGGGTGACCGTGCGTCTGCGGGATGTGGTTGCCAATGGCCTGGAGGAGCGGTTCCTGGAGGTGGCGGTCTCTGACCAGGGGCGGGGAATCCGGGAGGAAGAGCTGGAGCAGATCTTCAAGAGCTTCGAGGTGGGTGGCGGGGTGGCAGCCGGCCCCGGGAGCCTCGGGCTTGGGCTTGCCCTGGTGAAGCACTTCGTGGACCTCCACGGCGGCCGCATCGCTGTCGACAGCCGGGCCGGGGAGGGGAGCACCTTCACCGTCCTCCTTCCCAAGGGGGGACCCCCCGTTCGCATGGCCCGCACGCCGCGGGTGCTGGTGGCGGGCCTTGAGGGTGAACTCCTCGGACCTCTCCTGGCGCGGCTCCGGGAGGAGGGGTACGACACCATCACCGCCGGCGGCGGCCAGGATGCCCTGGACAAGGGGATTTCCATGGCTCCCGACCTCTGCATCCTCAGCCTCTCCCTCCCTGAGGTGGGGGGGATCGACGTCTGCCTGCGGCTCAAGGCCCACGAGCGGAGCAAGCAGATCCCGGTCATCGTCACCGCCCCCCTCCCCGACCGCTCGGCCAAGGTCAGAAGCGCCCAGGCGGGGGCCGACGGATTCTTTGCCCTCCCGGCCGAGATGGGGGAGCTTCTTCTCAAGGCCCGCAGCCTCATCGCCCAGAAGCTCAACTACGACTTCCTCAAGCGCAACTATGAGATCGCCGCCAGCGAGGCGTTCACCGATTCCCTCACCGGCCTCTTCAACCTGCGCCAGTTCTGGCTGAGCCTCGAGCACGAGCTGGCCCGGGCCCGCCGCTACCGCCGTCAGTGTTCCCTCGCCATGATCGACATCGACTTTTTCAAGCAGTACAACGACCGGCACGGTCACCTGCGGGGGGACGAAGTGCTGAAGGAGGTGGGTGCTCTCTTCGGCGCCAGCATCAGGGATTCGGACATCGCGGCCCGCTACGGGGGGGAGGAGTTCATGGTCATCATGCCCGAAACGGGCCGCGACCTGGCCTTCATCGCGGGGGAGAAGCTGCGGCGGGCCGTGGCCGAGCACCCCTTCCCCCTCCAGGAAACCCAGCCCGGCGGGATTCTCACGGTGAGTGTCGGCATCGCCACGTTCCCCGACGACGCAACCACGGCCCGGGAGTTGGTGGATGCGGCGGACCAGGCCCTCTATCGGGCCAAGAGACGGGGAAGAAACCGGGTGGAGGGTCATGGCGCCCCGGACAAGGGGTGATATACTGAAATCAGAGACTTAAGTGATTGGACGGAAGACAGGGAGTCTTCCGGAAAGGGGTGTGACGCAATGGCCGTTAAAAGAGCTCCAGCACGGTTTGGGTTTGAGGAACATGGAAAAATGGCAACCCGCAGCACGGATGCGTACCTGCCACACGAGGGACAGGAAGCCGTTGGGGTCTGTACCGGTTGCAAGGCTATCTCGTGGGGGAAACGCTGGTTTGCCGACGGTGACGAAGCGGTAACATTACCCGCCGGCTCCACGCCGCACAAAGTCGTCTGTCCCGCATGTCAGCGAATGCAGGATAACAACCCCGCTGGGATCGTCACCTTTTCAGGGGACTACCTCCTCCAGCATGAGGAGCTGATCCTGAACGCCGTCAAGAATATCGAGGCAAAATCGCGGGCCAAGAACCCCCTGTCCCGGATCATGGAGATCGGTCAGGAGGGGAACGTTCTCACCATCCGCACCACCGACGAGAAGCTGGCGGAAAGGCTGGGGAGGGAGATCTACAAATCTCACAGCGGGAAGCTTGGCTTCCAGTGGAGCGAGGATGAAAACTTCGTCCGGGTGAGCTGGTCACGCTGACACAGAAAAGGGCGACGGAAACGTCGCCTTTTTTCATTGGACGGAACGAATCAGCCCTCTGTCAGTGATATGCCCCGGCTGGCGCAGGCCTCGCGGAACGCGTCGTCCAGGGGGGCTTCTGCTGAAATCCTCCGCCGCCCATCCCCGGCGGTAAAGGACATGGCCCGGCAGTGGAGCATCATCCGCGGTGCATCCTCGCCGCCGTAGGTGGTGTCGCCGACGATGGGAAGCCCGCCGTGGGCCAGATGCACCCGGATCTGGTGGGTGCGGCCGGTTAAGGGACGGGCCTCCAGGAGGGATCCGCCGGTGCCCCGGGCGATGACCGTGAAACGGGTCAGGGCGTCCCGGCCGGGGGTGCTCACCCCGTAGCGGGCGCTCCCGACCTTGGCGATGGGAGCGTCCACCTCCCACCGGTCCGATGCCGGTTCATCGGCCACGATGGCCCAGTAGACCTTCTCCACCCGCCCCTCTTTCAGCTCGGCGGAGATGTGGGCAGCGGCCCGCCGCGTCTTGGGGAAGATCATCACCCCCGAGGTCCCCCGGTCGAGGCGGTGGATCACCCGGGCCGGCTCCTGGCTGCCGATGGCGCGCAGGTAGAGGGTCACGGCATACTCCACGGTTCCCTTGAGCTGGTAGGGGGTCCGCTGGCAGTTGAGGCCGGCCGCCTTGTTCACCGCCAGGTAGTCGGCGTCCTCCAGGAGGAGGTCGTCCCGGGAGTAGGTGAATTCCTGGTAGCGCTCCGGCTCCATGACGCCGAGAACCACCTCCTCCCCGGCCCGGAGGGTGCGGGAGGCGACCCGCACCATGGCGCCGGCCACGGTGCATCCCCCCCAGTCGATGATCTTGCGGACGCGGGTCTTGGAGAGTTCCGGGAAGAGTCGCACCGCCCCGTCATCGAGCCGCATCCCCGCTTCTCCCTGTCCAGCCCGGGCGGTGAGGATCACGGGAGCCTCGCCTTCGCCCGGAAGAGGGCAATGATGGTCTTACTGTCGCGGATCCGTCCGTCCGTTGCCATTGCAAGGGCCTCGTCCAGCGGCATCCGAACGGCCTCGATCTCCTCATAATGCTCCGGATCGGCCTCCCCCTGGGCAAGATCGGTGGCCAGGTAGATATGGATCGCCTCGTCGAAGACCCCCGGTGAGGTGAGGATGACCCCAAGGGGGTCCAGCCGGGCCGCCGAGAGCCCCGTCTCCTCGGCCAGTTCCCGCAGGCCGCAGACTGCCGGCTCCTCACCCGGGTCAAGCCGGCCGGCCGGGATTTCCAGCAGCGTAGCATCCACCGAGGGGCGCAGTTGCCGGATGAGGGTCACCGTGCCGTCGTCGTGGAGCGGCAGCACCCCCACCCCCCCCGGATGGCGCACCACCTGGAAGGTGTGCCATCCCTTGTCGCCGATCCGTACCTCCATCTGTTCAATGTCGACCACGAGCCCCTCGAAGAGCATGGCCCGGTTGCGGGTGTCCATTGGTATCGCCTCCCTGGTAAATGTGCAGAGCATATCACTAAGTGGGGAAACATGGGAAGGCCTTGGGCTCGCCACGCAATGCATTAAATCCCTCAAGGAATGCAACAAAATGCCGAAACATTAGAGGAGTTTGGAATTGTCAGACAGGTACCCCCATGAGAAGGATCAGCCTCAAGTCAAAAATTGCCATCTTCGTGATGCTCATCATTTTCACCTGCGTCCCCCTGGCCGCCCACGTCACCCTCTCCTTTCTCAGTGATGAATTCGGGCGGGCCGTCAGGGACCAGCAGGTCACCCTCGTGTCTCGAATTGCCGACGAACTCGACGATAAACTCCAGGTTTCCCACGGTGCCCTCATCTTGGCGGCACAGAGCGTCACCGCCGCCCACCTGGCAACTCCGCGGGCGGCTCGGGAATTCCTGCATACGCTGCCGGCCCTCGGCTCCCTTTTCGACAACGGAGTGTTCCTTTTTGCCGCCGACGGGAAGCTTCTGGCCGGGACCATCGGAGAAGTCGCCCGACCCGGAATGGACTTTTCGGACCGGGAGTACGTCCGCTCGACGGTGGCAACGGGCAGGCCGTGCATTTCATCCCCCTACATATCCCGGCAGTCCCACCGGCATCCGGTCATCATGTTCACAGCCCCGATTTTCAGCCGCGACGGTCTTCTGGTGGCACTGCTCGGCGGCAGCATGGACCTCATGAAGGAGAATTTCCTCGGCTCCCTGGCTGACGCAAAGGTGGGGCGCACCGGATACTTTTATCTCTTTACCGCCGATGAAACCATCATGACGCACCCCCATCGGGGAAGCATACTGAACCGCGGTCTGCCGTCGGGGGTGCGGAACATCTATGCCAGGGGCGCCGACGGCGGGACGGTTTCCGGCGAGACGGTCAACGCCAACGGAGAAGTCGTCGTTACGACGGTAAAGCGGCTGGGCACGGTGCCATGGATGCTTGCCGCCGATTACCCGGTGGCGGAGGCCTACGCGCCGGTGCGCGCCACCGAGCGCTCGGTCTGGCTGGGAATCATTCCAGGAGGGCTTCTGCTCGTCTTCGTCATGTGGCTCTTCATGCGCCACGTGACCCTGCCGATGCTCTCCCTCACGGAACAGATCAAGGGGATCGAGGAAACCGGCACCTACCGCAACGTCCTCATCAGTTCCGGCGATGAGATCCAGACCGTGGCCGACGCTTTCAACAGTCTCATGAACCGGCTCCACGATAAAGAGGAGACGCTCGTCCACCTGTCGACCCGTGACGCCATGACTGGACTCTATAACCGGCGCTTCTTCGAGGCGGAGATGGAGCGGCTCGACCGGGGGAGGCGCTTTCCGGTCAGCGTCATCATGGTTGATGTTGACAGCCTCAAGGTGGTGAACGATACCCTTGGTCACGAGACCGGCGACCGGCTCATCCTCATGGCGGCACGGGCCCTTCTGGGGGCGTTCCGGGCGGAGGACGTGACGGCGCGGATCGGTGGGGACGAGTTTGCCGCAATCCTCGAAGGGGCTGGCGAGATAGCCGCGGCGGAGGCCCTGGCGCGGATTCGAGGAAGCATCTCCGCCTGCAACGGGGAGAAAGGGGATCTCCGGTTAAGCCTCTCCCTTGGCGCGGCGACGGCGGATGCGCCGGGCGCCTTGGGCGAGGCGTGGCGGCGGGCTGACCGGCGGATGTACGAGGACAAGGTTCTCCACAAGTCTGGATTGGAGTCGCAGTAGGACGTTGTCGGGCAGGGGAGGTGAGGCGGGGGTGTTACAGGGCGCAGCGCAGAAGCTTTACTCCGTCCCTGAAGAGGATCTCCACCTTGTTCGGCTTGGTGACGGTCATGACGATGCCGATGCCGAAAACGGGGTGAGAGACAATCTCGCCGGTGCGGAACGGCCGGTCCATGGCATAGGGGGTGGCTGTGGCCGGGTCGACTCCCGCCATGCTCTGTTCCCATTCCGACGGACCCTTGGGAACCGGCTCCTTGCGTGAGCGGCCCGCCGATGGGGTCCGCGGCGCGGCGGAGCGCGTTGTGGCGGACCGCTCGGCCGGTTTCTTTTCTTCCTGGGGAGGGTGGTAGTTGTGCTGGCCGCCGCAGGTGTTGCACTGGACCCGGACAATCCGCTCCCCCACCATCGCCACGATGGTGTGGTTCAGCACCGTCCGGCACCGGGTGCATTTTGCTTCGACGTTATCTCCTGCTGACCGCTTCCTGACTATCATCTTCCACCTCGCAATTTTCCCCCGAAAGGGAGGGCGTTTATAGCACTTTGCCCGGGGTGTGTCAAGGACGTTCCCCTGCCGCCGCACACGTCAGTATGGACCTGGCGGTCGCAACAATGCTATGCTTCCATGTTGAAGTAAATGCTCACGAGGTGTTACGCACGCCATGAACGTCGAACAGATGAAGAATGTCCTGCGGGAGATCCTGACGAAGACTGACCTCACCCCCTGCGTGGTGGGACACCGGGGCGTCGGGAAAACCGCCGGGATCATCCAGCTCTGCCGGGAGCTGGACCGCCGCTATGTGCCGCTGCGCCTCGGCCAGATGGAGGTGGGGGATCTCGTCGGCATTCCGTACCGGGACGAAGAGGTGATGCACTGGTCCCGCCCCTGCTGGTGGCCAACCGACGGCGAGCCGGAGACGGTCGTCCACTGTGACGAGTTGAACCGGGCCCAGCAGGAAGACACCCTCCAGGCCATCTTCCAGTTCGTGGAACCGCCGGCCGAGGGGATGCGCCGGGCGCTCCACACCCACACCCTCCACCCCCGACACAAGGTGGTGGTGACCATCAACCCCCCTGACGGCACCTATCAGGTGGCGACCCTGGACCGGGCCCTCATCGACCGGATGGTGATGATCTACGTGGAAACCGACTACCACTGCTGGGCCGGCTATGCCGCGGCCCGGGACCTGGACACCGGCGTGCGCCAGTTTCTGGCCGCCAACTCCCTGTTTCTCGCCAGCCAGGGGAGCCCCCTGGAGATGGATGCCGAGCCCACCGAGCGGGGGTGGGAGATGGTGAGCATCCTTCGCAAGAGTTGCCGCTTCCCGAAAGATCTGGAGATGGAAATCTACGCCGGCATCGTCGGGAAGGAGGCGGCCATCGCCTTTCTGCGCTGGTGCGCCGAAAACACCCGCCGCCCCGTCACCGCCGCCGAAGTCCTCAACGGCTGGGATGGGGTGCGAGAACGCCTGGAGGCCCAGCGGGACGACCTGCAGGCGGTCACCATGGGGGACATCGTGGCAACATTGTCCGCCGACCCGCGGCTGGGTGCGGAGCAGGAGGAGAACCTGGTGCGCTACATCGACATCCTCCCCCGGGACATGCGCTTCGGCCTCGTGAAGTCGCTCCTGAAAATCCCCCCCGTGGCCCAGGCCCTCTCCCAGGACAAGTACGACGCCGTCGTCTTCGACGCCATCCGGACCATCAGCGCGGACGCCCCATGACCACAATCACCCCCCACCTGACAACCCTTCCCAACGGCCTTCGCGTGGTTTCTGTGGAGATGCCCCACCTCAACTCGGCGGAGATTGCCGTCTACCTCCGGGTCGGCGGCCGCCACGACAGCCGCGAGAAGGCGGGGCTCGCCCACTTCCTGGAGCACATGCTCTTCCGCGGTACTGCCGAGCACCCCACGAGCCGTGAACTGGAGGCCGATTTCGAGGCCATCGGTGGCTGCATCAACGCCGCCACCGACGCCGAGACCACCTGCTATTACACCCGGGTCCACCCCGACCACGTGGCCGAGGGGCTGAGGCTCCTGTCGGTCATGCTCCTCTCCCCGGTTCTCTCGGGGATCGAGATCGAGAAGAAGATCATCACCGAGGAGGCCCTGGAGGACATCAATGAGCAAGGGGAAGAGATCAACCCCGACAACCTGGCGAGCCGGCTCCTTTGGCCCGGTCACCCCATCGGCATGCCGACCATCGGCTACCTCGACACCATCGCCGGCTTCACCGATGAGGACCTCCGGAGGCATCTGGCCCGGCACTACGTGCCGGAAAACGCCGTCGTGGTGGCGGCCGGGCGGGTTTCCACGGAGGAGGTCTTCGCCGCGGCCGGCAGGGCCTTCACGTCCTGGGCCGGCCCGCCGGCGCCCGTCCAGGAGCCGGTCTCCGAGAGCCAGGCGGCTCCCCTCTCCCTTTTCGTCAAGGACGCCGACAGCCAGGTGGACCTCCAGATCGCCTTCCGGAGCTTCCCGCGGGAGGACGGGCGGCTGGCGGCGGCACGGCTCATCCGGCGGATCCTCACGGGGGGCGGCTGCTCACGGCTTCACCTGAACCTGCGGGAGCGGCTCGGCATCGTCTACTCGGTGGACGCCCAGCTGGCCGCCTACGATGACACCGGCTGCTTTGCCATAGAGCTTTCCACGGCCCCGGAGAACCTGGCCGTGGCGGTGACGGAGGTCCTTCGCGAGACGCTGCGCCTGGCAACGGAGCCCGTGGGGGACGACGAGTTGGGGCGTGTGCGGCAGGGATATTTCTTCGATCTGGACTACAGCAGGGACTCCACCTTCGACATGCAGGTGCGCTATGGATGGGGTGAGCTGATGGCGATGGTCCGGAGCATCGAGGAGGACCAGGCCGAGGCCGCGGTCGTCGACCCGGCGGCGGTCATGGCCACGGCCCGGGAGCTGTTCGCCCCGCAACGGCTCAACCTCGTGGCCGTGGGGCCGGTGAAGGCGGCGGTGAAGCGGGAGATTGCCGCCATCGTCATGCGTTACGAAGCGGAGTTCAGGTAATACATTTGAAACACGGAGCAACTGAACAAAAACTGAGAAAGTCAGTAGGGTTAACTGGTTCCTCTGTTGCTCGGCGTTATTTTATGTTCTGATCACTTCGCCTCTACCACCCGGGCCCTAATCTTTCCCACCACCCCGGCGATGGCCGCCAGCTCGTCGGGGCTCTCCCCTTCCACAAGCTTCACGTGGGTGGCGTCGACGGGGACCTGGCCGAAGGTCGGGTCCACCTGCAGCCACTCCCCATCCACAATGCTTTCGGCCCAGCTGTGGTAAACGAACCCTTTCCCCTCAAGGTAGACAAGCCCTGAGACAAACCGGGTCGGTATCCCCGCAGCCCGGGCAAGGGTCGTATAGAGGCGGGCATGGGACTGACAGTTTCCCTTCCGACTCTTGAGGGTATCAAGGGGTGACGGGCTGTCGGTGACTGTATCCTCCACGTAGCCGGCAACCCATCGGACGAGACGTTCCACCCGCTTTCGGGGGACTGTCTCGTCGCCCACGATGCTCTCAACTCGCCCACGGATCTCGGGATTATCCACCGGAAGTCGGTCGGTGGGTACCAGAAAACGCTCGCCTGCGACCTCCTCCGCACGGGACGCACCCGAATTCCCCGGTTCCACGGTAAAAAGAACCCTTCCGTCGTCGGTGCGTGTGGCACTCTGCCCCCCACCCTGCACCAGCGGCATGGCGGTCGGGATACCCCCGACCTCAAGCACAAGACAGGTGAGGTCCGTAGCGTTTGCCAGAGGCGGCTCCACCCGCACCAGGCTGAAGTCAAGGATAAGATCCCGGCGGGAGAGTGCAGCATCGGCGATGAAGCGCCGGGCACTCCCCTCATCCTCGGCCAGGGTCTCCACGAGGCCGTCCCGCACCGACTCCTTCAACGTGTTCCCCTCCAGATCAACCCAGACATCATTGTCGACCATCGGATAGAGATCGTTTTTTAGCCTGATGGTACGGGTACCGTCCGGCAGAGTTTCCGCTCCCGTAACGGTGATGGCAATCTCCTTAACCTTGATCGCCTCCACGTCGAGCATCTGGATGCGGTGACGCCCTCCCGGAATCGCACCCTTTACGAGGGGGTAGTAGTTGAGGGCCGGCTGAGGATAAATCGCCTCCTTTACCTTGAGAAGTTTGTCTCTGGTGGTCCCGCCGGACGTTACGCTCACCTTTACCCCCTTGGGAGTCACTGAGCCGGCAAGCTTCATGGGGGTGCCATCCAGCACCTCTTCCACCTGAAACGACCTGAGCGAGAGATCACGGTTAACCTGGTACCGTTCCTGAGACGACGCCTCCCGGGAGAAGCCCATCACCACCATCCTGACGCTGGCCTCGACGGTGAGCTCGTAGCCGTCCGCCGTCTCGGCGGTGGTGATCTTCGAGAATCCGGTCCGCTCGCCCCCCAGGTAGATGCCGTACCACCGCACCCCGCTGGGAAGTTTTCCCAGGGGGGGCAGCAACGGCTTTGCGACTGTCCGTGTAGCCGAAAACGCGGCAACAGGGACAGTGAGCAGGATAAACAGGCACGCGAGGACTCGAATCGATAAACGCATGGACATATGCTCTCCGGAAAAAAGACAGAGCAACGGTGCCCCCCCGATCAAAAATCCGGCGCTCCGTTGCTCTGCGGTTTACGAGATCATGACGCTATTCGGTGAAGATCGGCTCCTTGGCTGCCTCGGGCCGCTCCTCTTTTTGGTCGAGGGCGCAACTGTTCTGGGAGGGGGCATCGCCGACCGTCGCGTCTCCGCCCTGCCGCTTCTGCAGGAGGGCCACAACGTCGAAAACCTCCTGTTTCCCGGCGGGGCTCAGGCGGCGAAATTCGGCAATAAGTCTGTGTTCGTCGAGGGTCAGGTCCATGGGGGGCTCCTTAGGGGAATTTACCGGGAAACCGGCGGAGTCTGATCAGGTTATACCACAGTCCGCCAAGGGTGGCAATTGACCCAGAGCCCCGAAGCGCCGGTCGGCGCGCCTTGGGGCAGACATGAAAAAACGTTGTATATTAATTGGTTAGAAAATATTTTTACTTGCAGAGATGGCGGCAGCACGCTATAATATGAATGAAAGAATTGCGAGGGTCGAAAGACCCTCATTATGCCCTAGTCGACTTTCCCTCCTAGTCGCTAGGGTGTTTTTTTGCCCGGCGCCGTGTCGCTTATGGCACGCTGGTGTCGGGGTGTGTCATTTGTTGCACACATGTACGGTCTGGTATATGATAGGCCGTTACGGCCATCCGGCCCTATGAGACTGAAACGGGAGAACCATGGAACCGATCGTTACGGTGAAGGAGAAGTGCCGAAAATGCTACTGCTGTGTCCGGAGTTGTCCGGTCAAGGCAATCAAGGTGGACAAGAGTTACACGGAGATCATCTTTGACCGCTGTATCGGGTGCGGTAACTGTCTCAGCAATTGTCCCCAGCAGGCGAAGATGGTAGCCGACAAGGTGGGGGTGACCGAGAAACTCCTCTCCTCGGGGGAAGAGGTCATTGCCGTCCTTGGTTCCTCCTTTCCCGCCTTCTTCCATAATGTTACCCCCGGCCAACTGGTGGCCGGACTCAAGAAGCTCGGATTTGCAGAGGTTCACGAAGGGGCCTACGGAGCCGAGCTGATCGCCGGCGACTATGCACGGGCCACGACAGAAAGGGACCGGCCCCACATCTCATCTCACTGTCCCGCCATCGTCGATCTCATCGAGCGTCACTATCCGAAGCTCATCGGGAATCTCGTTCCGGTGGTTTCGCCCATGGTGGCCATGGGGCGGCACCTCAAGGGAATCCTGGGGCACCACGTGCGAGTCGTCTATATCAGTTCCTGTATCGCCGCCAAGCTCGAGACGCAGATCAAGGAGACCCGCGGCGCCATCGATATCGTCCTGACCTATCGGGAGCTGGAGGGAATCTTCCGGAGCCGCCAGATAGCCCTTCCCGCCCTTGCCGATGAACCCCTGAATGGTGCACGGCCCGGTCGCGGCAGGCTCTTTCCCATTGCCGACGGGACGTTCCGGGCCTTCGGCATCTCCTTCGATCCCCTTGATACCGAGATCGTCACGGCCTGTGGCGAGGTGAACGTGATGGGAATCATCAGCGACCTTGCCTCCGGACGGATTTCCCCCCGGATCGCGGACCTGCGCTTCTGCTACGACGGTTGTATCGGCGGCCCCGGCAGAAATCGGGCACTTACGGAGTTTTACCGCCGCAACCGGGTGATAACCCACTTCAAGCAGGAGGTTCCCTGTCGGACCGCCCCCAACAGCCAGGCGGAGCTCCACGACGTCCCCTTCGGCCGGAGCTTTACCAGCAAGTACGCGAAACTGGAAACCCCCAAGGCGAATGATGTCCGGAAGATTCTCAACGCTACCAACAAGTTCACCGTGAAGGACGAACTGAACTGCCGCGCCTGTGGCTACCGGACCTGCCGAGAGTATGCGGTGGCGGTCTTCCAAGGCCTCGCGGAGATCGAGATGTGTCTTCCCTACACCCTTCAGCAACTGGAGGAGGACCGGGGGCGTCTCATCCAGAAGTACGAGCTGGCCCGCCGGGAGCTGGAACGGGAGTACGGCGACGAGTTCATTGTCGGCAGCGACCGCAAGACCCTGGAGGTGCTCGGCCTCATCAAGCAGGTGGGCCCCACCCCCACCACGGTCCTCATCCGGGGGGAGTCGGGGACCGGCAAGGAACTCACCGCCCGGGCTATCCACCGCTACAGCAAGCGCAACGACAAACCGCTGGTGACGGTCAACTGCACCACTATCACCGATTCGCTCCTTGAAAGCGAACTCTTCGGCCACAAGCGCGGGGCCTTCACCGGCGCCATCGCCGACAAGAAGGGGCTCTTCGAAGCGGCCGACGGCGGGACGATCTTTCTGGACGAGATCGGCGACATCACCCCCAAGCTCCAGGCTGAGCTGCTGCGGGTCCTCGATATGGGGGAGGTGCGTCCCGTGGGGGGCACGGCAGCGAAAAGGGTGGATGTGCGCCTCATCGCCGCCACCAACAAGAACCTGGAACTGGGGGTCCGGGAAGGGTGGTTCCGGGAGGATCTCTACTACCGCCTCAATGTCTTCACCATCACCATGCCTCCCCTGCGAAGCCGCGTCGAGTCGATTCCCATCCTGGTTCACCACTTCATGGACAAGGCGAGCACCAAGCTGAACAAGCGGATGGTCGGCATCGAGGACCGTGCCGTCAAGGCCCTTACGAAGTATCCCTGGCCCGGCAACATCCGGGAGATGCAGAATGTCATCGAGCGGGCCGCCGTTCTCACCCATGACGGCGTGATCCGGATCGAAAATTTTCCCCATGCCCTCTCCGAGAGCCTTGAGGAGGGTGCGGCCATGAGTCTCGATACGCGCGCCTCGTTTCGGGCCGAGCGGGAGCAGCATGTGGTCAAGCTGGAGAAGAAACTTATCCAGCGCTACCTGGCAGAGGCCAACGGTAATGTCACAAGGGCGGCAAAGCTGGCGAACATCCCCCGCCGGACCTTTTACCGTCTTCTTGACAAATACCACCTCAAGGAACGGGACCTGCGGCCGAGCCAGGATGGTATGGCATAATCAAGGTGTGCACTTTTGGCCAACTCTGTGCCAACCGCGACACAACAGTGTATACAAAAAAATTGATTAAAACAAACCAACGTTTTAAAAAATAGTGATTTTAGGCTGTTACGAGGATGGTATCACTCCGGATGATTTGGCACACATATGGCAATAGTGTAATCACGAACGATCGAACGTTACCGAAAACACTATACACGGAGGATAACTAACCATGGGCAGAATGAGAGAAAATCCGCGCTACAACGTCATCTCCATGAGGATCAGCGACGAGGAGCGTGATCGGCTCCTGCAGATCATGGAAGCCACCCACAAGAGCGTCTCCGACATCATGCGGGAAGCGATGGCGATTTTTGCCGTCCAGCTGGAGCAGAAGGATCAACCCGCCCAGCAGAAGGCTGCATAATAAAAGGGTCGCGAAAAGCGACCCTTTTTTCTTATCAGGATGATTGTGCCAAGGTTGTCACGGATAGTGAGCCCCCCGTGACAACCTTTTTTTACTTTACCTTCCACGTGGTCCCCTGGGGGGAATCCAGAAGCATGATCCCTTGTTCAGCAAGGGTATCCCGGATCTCGTCGGCGCGGCGGAAGTCCCGGGCAGCCCGGGCCGCGATCCGTTCCTCGATCAGCCGCCCGATCTCCTCTGGAGATATGGGGAGTTCCGCCGCCTTGCGGCTCTTGAGCCGCTCCGCAAACGCACGGGGCCCGGATGTCAAGATGCCGAGCACCGTTCCCACCTCCCGGATCCGGTCCCTGGCCTCGGTCAGGAGCGCCCGATTATCCCCTCTCCCTTCCGCAAGCACCCGGTTTGCCGAGCGCACCAGATCGAAGACGAAGCCCAGGGCCTGGGCAGTGTTGAAGTCGTCGTCCATGGCTTCGCGGAAGCGATCGGCCAAGGCGGCGGTCTTTCCGGCCAGTTCCTCTTCGGGCTGTCCGGACGTTCCGGCTGCTCCCTTTGCCAGTTCCTCGTCGATCCCCGCCAGGGTCGAGTATATCCGCTCAAGTCCTGTCTCCGCCTCCCGCAGGTTCTGGTCGGAGAAGTCGATGGGGGAGCGGTAGTGGGCCGACAGGAGGAAGAAACGGAGCACCTCGGCGTCGTACTTCTCCAGGACCTCCTTGATGGTGAAGAAGTTCCCCAGAGATTTGCTCATCTTCTCGGCGTTGATGTTCACGAAGCCGTTGTGGATCCAGTAGTGGGCGAAAGGCTTGCCGTTGGCCGCTTCGGACTGGGCGATCTCGTTTTCGTGGTGCGGGAAGACCAGATCCTTGCCGCCGCCGTGGATATCGAAGGTCTCTCCCAGGTATTTCATGCTCATGGCAGAGCACTCGATGTGCCAGCCCGGGCGTCCCTTCCCCCAGGGGGATTCCCAGAAGGGCTCGCCCGGCTTGGACCCCTTCCAGAGGGCGAAATCCATGGGGTGGCGCTTCTTCTCCCCCACCTCGATCCGGGCGCCGGCCTGCATCTCGTCCAGGTTGCGCTTGGAGAGCTTGAGATAGGGGGCGAACTCCTCCACGCAGAAATAGACGTCGCCGTCCGCCGCGTAGGCGTAACCCTTCTCGATGAGGCAGCTGATGACTGCGATCATCTCGGCGATGTGCTCCGTCGCCTTGGGCTGGTGGGTGGGAAGAGCGAGCCCCAGGGCCGCCATGTCACGGTCGAATTCGGCGATGAACCGCTCGGAGATGACGTTGAAGGGAACCCCCTCCTGGTTGGCCCGGTTGATGATCTTATCGTCCACGTCCGTGTAATTGCGGACGTAGGTCACCTCATACCCCGCGTGGCACAGGTACCGGTAGATCATGTCGAAGACCACGTTGGCCCGGGCGTGCCCGATGTGGCAGTGGTCGTAGACCGTCACGCCGCAGACGTACATGGAGACCTTACCCGGCACGAGGGGAGTGAATTCTTCCTTTGTTCCGGAAAGCGTGTTGTAAACGCGCAGTGTCATGTACTCCCTCTTCAGATTATTTCTTGGTCCATGAATCCCGCAGGGTCGCCGTCCGGTTGAAGACCGGTGCCCCGGGGCGTGAATCCTTCAGATCAACACAGAAATACCCCTGCCGCTCGAACTGGAAGCGGTCCTCGGCCTGGGCCGCAGCCAGGGACGGCTCCAGCCGGCAATCGTGCAACACTTCCACCGATGCCGGGTTGAGGTGCTCCTTCCAGTTGTCGCCGGCGGGGTTGGGGTCGGTGAAGAGCCGGTCGTAGAGGCGCACCTCCGCCGCCACACTGTGACGGGCCGACACCCAGTGGATGACTCCCTTAACCTTCCGCTCGGATCCCGGCAGTCCACTGCGGGTTTCCGGGTCGTAGGTGCAGCGGACCGTGGTGACGGTGCCGTCGACACCCTTCTCCACGCCGACGCATCTCAGGATATAGGCCCCCCGCAACCGGATTTCCTCCCCCGGGGAGAGGCGCTTAAACCCCTTGGGGGGCTCTTCCATGAAGTCGTCCCGTTCGATGAAGAGTTCCCGGCAGAAGGGGACCAACCGGGCGCCGAGCTCCGGCTTCTGGGGATGGTACGGGATGGAAAGCTCCTCCGATTCCACTTCCGGATAGTTCTCGATAACAAGCCGCAAAGGTCTCAGCACTGCCATGACCCGGGGAGCCCGTTCGTTCAGGTCCTGGCGGACGCTCTCCTCCAGGATGCTCATGTCGATCCAGCTGTCGCTGCGCCCCACGCCGATGGTATCGCAGAAGCTCCGGACCGCCTCGGGGGTGTATCCCCGCCGCCTGATTCCCATGATGGTCGGCATGCGGGGGTCGTCCCAGCCGGAGACATCGCCGTCCTTCACCAGCTGAAGGAGCTTGCGCTTGCTCATGACCGCGTAGGTGAGGTTCAGGCGCGCGAACTCGTACTGGCGGGGGCGTTGAGGCACCGGCAGGTTGTCCAGGAACCATTCGTAGAGGGGTTTGTGGTCCTCGAACTCCAGGGTGCAGATGGAGTGGGTGACGCCTTCGATGGCGTCCGACTGGCCGTGGGCGTAGTCGTACATGGGGTAGATGCGCCAGGCGTCCCCTACATGGGGGTGGGGAGCGTGAATGATCCGGTACATGACCGGGTCCCGGAGGTTCATGTTGGGGGAAGCCATGTCGATCTTTGCCCGGAGCACCTTGGCGCCGTCGGGGAACTCGCCGGCCCGCATCCGGCGGAAGAGGTCCAGGTTCTCATCCGCGGAGCGGCCGCGGTAGGGGCTCTCCTTTCCCGGTTCGGTCAGGGTGCCGCGGTGGGTGCGGATCTCGTCGGCCGCGAGGTCGTCCACGTAGGCCTTCCCCTGCTGGACCAGGTACTCTGCCCACTGGTAGAGCTGCTCGAAGTATTCCGAGGCGTAGTAGAGGTGGGACCCCCATGAGAAGCCGAGCCAGCGGACGCTCTCCTTGATGGACTCGATATACTCGGTTTCCTCTTTCACCGGGTTCGTGTCGTCGAAACGCAGGTGGCAGCGGCCGCCGAATTCCTTTGCTAGGCCGAAATTGAGGCAGATCGACTTGGCGTGGCCGATGTGGAGATAGCCGTTGGGCTCCGGCGGGAAGCGGGTGACGATGGTTTCGTGCTTGCCGCTCTTCAGGTCCTCCTGGACGATGGTTCGGAGGAAGTTGGCGGCTTGATGCGTTTCGGTAGACATGAACTCGATCCTTTGGACGTGATTTCTGGAGGGCGCTACTTCCGCTCCATGAGCACCACCGCGTAGGCGGCGATCCCCTCGCCCCGGCCGGCGAAGCCGAGCTGTTCAGTGGTGGTGGCCTTGACGTTGACCCGATCCATATCAGAGTCGAGGTCCTCGGCGATGTTTGCGCGCATCGCCGGGATGAAGGGGGCCAGTTTGGGGCGTTGGGCCACGATGGTGGCGTCCACGTTGCAGAGGGCGTACCCCTGCTGCCCCGCCAGCGCGATCACGTGGCGCAGGAGTTTGCGGCTGTCGGCCCCCTTGTACTGGGGATCAGTGTCAGGGAAATGCTTGCCGATGTCGCCGAGGGCCAGGGCGCCGAGGATGGCGTCGGCAATGGCGTGGAGGAGGACGTCGGCGTCCGAGTGGCCCAGAAGCCCCCGCTCGTGGGGAACATCCACCCCGCCGAGGATCAGTTTTCGCCCTTCCACGAGGCAATGGACGTCGTAGCCGTGTCCGATTCTCATTGCTGCCTCTCCTTCAAAAAAGCTTCAGCCAGAACCATGTCCTCCGGCGTCGTGATCTTGATGTTGCGGTAGTCCCCCACGACGATCCGGACCTGACGCCCCAGGCGCTCCACCAGCATGGCGTCGTCGGTGCCAAGAAACCGCTCGGCGTCGGCCACTTCGTGGGCTGCCCGGATGATGCCATAGCGGAAAGCCTGAGGGGTCTGGGCGAGCCAGAGTGTCTCCCGTGGCGGAGTTGCGGTGATAATGCCGTTCTCCACCATCTTGACCGTGTCCTTGGCCGGCACAGCCACCAGGGCTCCGTCGTTTTCCCGGGCCACGGCGGTTGCCCGGCTGAGGATATCTTCCGTGACAAAGGGGCGGACCCCGTCGTGGATGAGAACCACGTCGTCTTCCCCCGCCGTTCCCTCCATGGCTCGCAGGCCGTTCAGGACCGACTGCTGCCGCTCGGCCCCACCGGCCACGATGCTCCGCACTTTCGTGAAGCCGTGTCGCTTCACCACCTGCTCACGGCAGAAGGGGATCTCGTCCGCGGGAATCACGACGAAGATGCCGTCCACCAGGGGGGATCGTTCGAAAACTTCCAGGGTGCGGGCAAGGATCGGCATCCCGTCGAGGAGCAGATACTGTTTGTTGATGGAGGCTTCCATCCGTTTGCCCATGCCGGCCGCCGGAATCAGGGCGAATACTGCCATGTGTCAACCTCGTGACGGGCCGGTGTGCCCCGGGGAGCAGCCGGCCGGAATTATCCGATTATACAAAAGGATAGGCAAAAGGCCAGTCAAAAGTCACCCCATGACTGTGGGGGGACTCAGTCGGCCAGACTCCGGAGGGCGGCGGCTATGAACGGGATATCGTCATCCAGAAGGGTGCGGACGTCAAGGAGGAAGCGTCCCTTGTGGATGCGGCCGGTGACCGGGACATCCATCCCCCGGAGCCGGATTTCAATCTCCTGGGAAGAGATACCGTCGGCCTCCACTGCCATGAGGGTCGTCGCCAGTTCGAGGAGGGGGTAGGCGCCTCCTCCCACCTGGGAGATGCCATTGGTAAGGGTGAGCCTGATGGCCGGGGGGGATGCCCGGCGGACGCGCCGTGCGATGCTTCTTGCCCGGGCCGCCAGCTCGTCGGCCGACGCGGTAAGCATCCGCAGGGTCGGAATTTCGGCCAGGGCCTGCCGCTCGTCCCGGTAGAGACGGAGCGTCCCTTCCAGGGAGGCCAGGGTCAGTTTGTCGATCCGCAGGGCCCGTAGCAGTGGATGTCGTTTGAGGGGGGCGACGCACTCCTTCCGACCGACGATGATCCCTGCCTGGGGACCGCCGAGGAGCTTGTCGCCGCTGAAGGTGATGATGTCTATGCCCGCCTGGACGAACTCCTGCACCGTAGGCTCGCCGCGGATTCCGAACCGGGAGAGGTCCAGGAGGCAGCCGCTGCCGATGTCGGCCATGACCGGAACGGAATGCTCTCTGCCTATGGCTACGAGCTCTGTGGCGGATACCTCGGCGGTGAAGCCGATTACGACAAAGTTGCTGGAATGGACTTTGAGGAGAAGTGCCGTTTCCGGCGTGATTGCCTGGCGGTAGTCCCGGGGGTGGGTCCGGTTGGTGGTCCCCACCTCCCGGAGGATGGCGCCACCCTGACTCATCACGTCGGGGATGCGGAAGGAACCGCCGATCTCCACGAGCTCTCCCCGGGAGACGATGACCTCTTTTCCGGCTGCCAGGGCCGACAGGGCGAGGAGCACGGCGGCGGCGTTGTTGTTCACCACAAGCGCCGCCTCGGCGCCGGTCAGTTCGCAGAGAAGCTGCTCCACGTGACTGTAGCGGCTCCCCCGCTCTCCCTTTTCCAGATCGAATTCGAGATTGGAATAACCGAAGGCGATCTCGTCGAGGAGCGGTTTCACCAGCTTCGACAAGGGGGAGCGCCCCAGGTTCGTATGGATCACGACGCCGGTCCCGTTGACCACGCGCAGCAGGCTAAAGGCGGTTGCCCGGGCAACTTCACTCTCAATCCTGGCCGTAATCGAACTTTCGTGCAACTCCTCCTCCCGGAAAAGACCACTGCGGGCGGAGGAGCGGATGGAGTCGAGAACGGTCCTGACCGCATTGAGAACGGTCGGGCGGGGATGAAGACCGAGGAGGGCCTTGATTCCGTCCCATTCGAGAATTCTGTCAACCTTGGGAATCCGCGCGAAGAGCGTCACAGGGAAGTCCTCTGTCTGGGGAGGTGGGAAGTTGTGGAACCAGAGAACCTCAGTACCAGATTGGTGCTAGCCTGTCAAGGCCGCCAGGGGACAGGGAGAAGAGATGGCTAGAGGTCGAGATGGAGGGCGGCTGCCCGTTCCGCCGGCTTGAGAGGTGGAGCCCCGTCGTCCTGCATGAGAACCTTGCCGCCGTATTCGGCGTTTTTCCGGACGAGGGTTTCGGCCTTGTCGGCGTCCCGCTTGAGGAAGGCTTCGATGATCTTGTCGTGCTCCTGCACCGAGATTTTCATCCGGCCGGGGAGGCTCAGGGAGGCGTAGCGCAGACGCTGGAACTTGCGCACGAGGTTCGTGATCAGTTCGTAAAGCTTTTCGTTGTCGGCTGCCTTGAGGAAGAGTTCGTGGAAGTCGTTATGGATACGGAAGAAGTGTTTTATGTCGCCGTCGTCGGCCATGTGCCGGAGCCGATCGTTGATGGTGCGGAGCCGCTCGATATCCTTTACGGAGAGCTTTTCGCAGGCCCGGCGGGCTGCGTACCCTTCAAGGATGCTCTTTATGGCGTAGAACTCCTCCACATCCCGGGGGGAGAAGGAGGTGACCACCGCACCCTTGCGGGGAATGACGGTGAGGTATCCTTCCGATTCAAGCTGGCGGAATGCCTCGCGGATCGGCGTGCGGCTGATGCCGAAGCGCTCGGCCAGGTCGGGTTCGGCAACTTTCTCCCCTGGTCTGAGGGCGCCGGTCATGATGGCGTCGCGGATGGTTTCGAGTATCTTCTCCCTGAGGGTCAGGTGCTTTTCCATCGGTTTTTTCATTGAAATCACTCCGGCGGCGGGACTGGCTTATTGTATACAGTATACATAAATTGTCAAGCAGGAGTTACTGGTGACCAAAAAAAGAAAAGCGCGCCTCCCTGACCAGTTACGCACTTGCCAAGGGAGGTGTTCCGATAGTATCTTGAGCGAGGAAGAGAGGCCATGGATCCCGTACGTCATTTTAAAATTTCCATACTCATCCTGGCGCTCCTCGTGTCGGCCGGGACGGCCGGCTACATGGTCATCGAGGGATGGGTGTTCCTTGACGCCCTCTACATGACCATCATCACCCTCGGCACGGTGGGCTTCAAGGAGGTCCACGACCTGGGGAACGCGGGGAAACTTTTCACCATTGGGCTCATTGTCTTCGGGGTGAGCGTTCTCGGCTACATCGTCGGCAGCCTCGCCCAGATCATGTTCGAGGGGCAGATCCAGCGGATCATCGGGAGGAAGAAGGTGGAACGAAAGATCGAGGCCCTGCGGGACCACTACATCATCTGCGGCTTTGGCCGGATCGGCGCCCTCATCTGCAGGGAATTCGCGGCCAAACCGATTCCGTTTCTGGTGATCGAGAAGCATCCCGAGGTCCATGAGAAACTGCACCACGAGGAGTACCTGCACATCCGGGGCGACGCCACCGAGGACGAGACGCTCTTGCGGGCCGGCATAAAGCGGGCCAAGGGACTCATCTCGGTGGTCACCTCCGATACGGAGAACGTCTACATTACCCTCACGGCCCGGGGGCTCAACCCCGACCTCTACATCCTGGCCCGCTCCGGCGAGGAGGGGTCGGAGATCAAGCTGAAGCGGGCCGGGGCCAACAAGGTGGTTTCGCCATATCTCATCGGAGGGAGCCGAATGGCCCAGGCGATCCTTCGCCCCAACGTGGTGGATTTCATCGAGATCGCCACAGGTCGGGAGCACCTGGATCTCCAGATGGAGGAGATCCTGATTCCCGAAAAGTCGGCCTTTGTCGGCGAGAACCTGGTCACTGCAGGCTTCCGCAAGGAGACCGGCGTCATCATTGTCGGCATCAAGAAGGCCTCGGGGAAGATGGTTTTCAATCCCAATCCCCATACGAAAATCGAGACACTCGATACCCTCATCGTTCTCGGCGAGCCGGTGGCAATCGCGAAACTGGAGCAACTGGTCGCCTGCGACTCCTGCGCCGATACGATCATCAAAAAACACCGAAAAGAGCACCCCGACCATGCGTAACAACGTCTATGCCCACGTGCCGTACCCGATGCTGGTGGCGAACCTGCCGACCATAACCTCCCGCCGGATCAACCCGGAGATATTTTTTTCCGGTGACATCCTCGACACCATCGTTCCCGAGGAGCTCGGCGCCATCGCCGGGCAGCTGGGGGAGGCGGGGCTCCGCTGCACCTTCCATGCGCCGTTCCTGGACCTGAACCCCGGGTCGGTGGAACGCCTCATCCGGGAGGCGACCATGCACCGCTTCGGACAGGTGCTGGATGCGGCCGATATCCTCAGGCCCGACGTCATCGTCTTCCATCCGGGGTACGACAAGTGGCGCTACGGTGAGAGCCAGGACAAGTGGCTTGCCCACAGCATCGTTGCCTGGCGCCGGGTGCTGGAGCTGACCGAGGCCATCGGCACCACCATCGCGGTGGAGAATATCTTCGAGGAGGAGCCGTCAACGCTGAAGGCGCTCCTGGAGGAGATCAACCATCCCCGGTTGAGGCACTGCTTCGACGTGGGGCACTGGAACCTGTTTCACACGGTGGGGATGGAGGAGTGGTTTGCCGAGCTGGGTTGTTTCGTGGCTGAAACCCACATCCACGACAACTTCGGGAAGCGGGACGACCACCTGCCGCTGGGGGAGGCGGACATTGACTTCGACCTCTTCTTTTCCCTCATGGAGCGCTACGCCCCCGGGGCCGCCTGGACCATCGAGGCCCATTGCCGCGATGCCCTCGACCGGGCGCTGGTCGGCATCGAGAAATTCCGCAAGTGACCATGGCCCGCGCAAGCGGGCCTTTTCATGGGGCTACAAATAGGGGGAAAAGAGCTTTGCCACCCCGTCCCGCAGCTTTTCCGGCAGGGGGCGGCTGTCCATCTGGGCGAGGGAAACCTCCCGGGATTGAGCCAGCACGCCGGCCACATGCTTCGTCAGGGTCCCGGCGAACTCCCGGTCGTAGACCTCCACGTTCAGCTCGAAATTGAGGCGGAGGCTGCGGGGATCCAGGTTTGCGGACCCTATGAGGCTCCAGATCCCGTCCACGATGAAGAGCTTTGTGTGGACGAAGGGGGGGGGCTGGTAGAAGACCCGTATCCCCTGCTGAAGGATCTCCCAGAGGTAGGATCGGGAGGCCCAGTGGACAAAGGGTAGATTGTTCTTCTCGGGGAGGATGAGAGTCACCTCCACTCCGCGCAGGGCCGTGGTGACAAGGGCTGCCACCAGGGCCCGGTCGGGGATGAAATAGGGGGTCATGATCTGCACCTGCCGGGTGGCGCATGAGAGTGCCCCCATAATGATCAGAAAGAGCTTGCGGAACTCCTTGTCGGGGCCGTCGCCGACGGCCCGCGCGATGGCATGCCCCGTGGGGGGGATGGGGGGGAAGTGGTGCCTGTTGTCCAGAAGTTCTCCGGCAACGAAGTACCAGTCTTCCAGGAAAATCTGCTGGAGCTCCCCCACCACCGGCCCTTCCACGGCAAAGTGCAAGTCCTTCACCACCGTGGAATCCGGTCGTTCCACGAGGTGGCGGTCCCCGATGTTCATCCCCCCCGTGAATGCCCGTTCCCCGTCGATGATCACCATCTTCCGGTGGTTGCGCAGATTCATGTAGATACCCTGCCTCAGCGGCAGGAAGCGGGCGACATGGATCCCGGTACCCTCCATGAGGGTCCGGGCACGGGGGAAGGAATACTTTTCGCCGAGGCCGTCAATGATGACCCGCACGTCAACCCCGCGCGCCGCGGCATCGGCCAGGGCCTTGATGAAGCGACGCCCCGCGCCGTCGGAGTCGAAGATGTAGGTGGAGAGGTGGATCGACCGGTGAGCGCCGGCGATGGCTTCAAGCATGACGGGATAGGCCTCTTCGCCGTTTTTGAGGGGGATGAACCGGTTTCCCGTCACGAGGGGGGTGCTCACTACCCGGTCGGCCAGACGGCGGAGTTCGCTCAGGTACTCGGCGCCGGGGGGGAGTGACGTGGCGGTGTTCTTGTCGAGGGTCGATTTGAACAACTCGGGGTCGGCCAGACGCCGGCCGCTTTCAAGCCACGTGCGGGCCCGGCGGAAAATCCGGTTGACCCCCATGCCCCAGTAAAAAAGGGGGCCCAAGAGGGGAATGGTGAGGCAGGCGACGATCCACCCCAGGGAGGAACGGGGGTCGCGCTTCATGATCAGGGCGTGTCCCGCCGAATAGAGCGAGAGGGCAATGAGAGCCGCTATCCCTATGGCTATGGCCAGATCGTCGATCACTCACTTCTCCATAACATCTGCACGTACGCCCGGCAACGGGGCCGACCGGCGCAGTCAAAAGGGTAGCTCACCCGCCGGCCAAGTCAAGCAGCGCGCCGGTTTTGCTGGTTTCTTGAGCTTTCGGGCAGGAATCACTATACTTATAACAAGTTCAGCATAAAAGGATTATCCGTGACCAGAGCCAACCCGCGCCGAACGGCGCTCGATATCCTCCTGCGGGTCGAACGCGACCATGCCTTTGCCGAGCAGCTCCTGGACCGGGAGCTCTCCCAGGGTACCCTTGCGGGGCCCGACCGGGGGCTCCTCACCGAACTGGTCTACGGGGTGCTTCGCCGCCAGGGTTCCCTCGACTTTCTGGTGGATGCCTTTGCCGCCAGCCGGAGCGGAAAGCTCGAGCGGGCGGTTCTCGTCATCCTTCGCCTCGGGCTCTACCAGCTCTTCTTCCTCGATCGGATTCCGGCCTCGGCCGCGGTGAACGAATCGGTGAACCTCGCCAAGGCCCTGGCGCCCCGGGCCGCGGGGTTCGTGAATGCCGTGCTGCGCCGGGCCGACCGGGAGCGGGAAGCCCTCCCCTGGCCCGATCGGGAGCGAGACCCGGCCGCGTACATCGCGGCCCGCCACTCCCATCCCCGCTGGCTCGTGGAGCGGTGGATCGAACAACTCGATGTGGCTGGAGCGGAGGAGCTTGCCGCTGCCATGGCAGAGCCGGCCCCCCTGACCATCCGGGTCAACAGCCTGAAGACCACCCGCGAAGCCTTCAGGGAGGAGCTTGCCGCTTCCGGGGTCGCCGCCGAGCCGACCACCTGGGCGCCCCATGGGCTGCGCATCCTCTCCCGGGTCGTCGTCCCGGCGCTTCCCGGCTTTGCTGAGGGACGTTTCACCGTGCAGGACGAATCGTCGCAGCTGGCGGCCTTTTTCCTGGCCCCCCGGCCCGGCGAGCGGGTTCTTGACGCCTGCGCCGCCCCGGGCGGCAAGGCCACCTACCTGGCCCAGCTCATGGAAAACCGGGGCGAGGTCTCCGCCTGCGACATCTCGGCAAAAAAGCTTCGGCTCGTGACCGAGGCGGCGACCCGGCTCGGCATCGGCATCATCCGGACCGTTGCCGGCGACGCGGCGAAGCCCGGCGGGGTGCCAGACGGCCCCCCCTTTGACCGGATCCTCCTCGATGCTCCCTGCTCGGGGCTCGGCGTCATCCGGCGCAACCCCGAAGGGAAATGGTGGAAGACGCCGGAGGATGTGGCCCGCCTCGTCGAGACCCAGCGAACCATCCTCGGCGCCCTCGCCCCGAGGCTTCGGTCCGGCGGGGTTCTCCTCTACTCCACCTGCTCGACTATGGTGGCGGAAAACGAGAATGTCGTCGATGATTTCCTTTCCCGGCATGAAGATTTTGTGTTAGAAAACTTGAATGCCATCTCCCCCGGATTTGCAGGACTTTTCACCCCTCGGGGGCTATTTCGGAGCTGGCCCCACCGGCACGGCATGGACGGCTTTTTCGCCGCCCGGCTGAGAAAGCTCTAGTTTGTGGAGGATGCAATGAAGAAGATCGCCCCATCAATACTGTCCGCCGATTTCTCCCGTCTTGGCGACGAAGTTCGGGCCGTGGCCGCCGCCGGGGCCGACTATATTCACGTGGACGTCATGGACGGCCACTTCGTTCCCAACATCACCATCGGCCCCCTGGTGGTGGAGGCGGTCCGGAAGGTGACCGATCTCCCCCTCGACGTCCACCTCATGATCGAGAACGCCGACCGCTACATCCCCGACTTTGCCAAGGCCGGCGCCGATATCATCGTGGTCCACGCCGAGGCATCCGTTCACCTCCACCGGACCATCCAGCTCATCAAATCCCTGGGTAAAAGGGCAGGGGTTTCCCTGAACCCGGCCACCCCCCTCTCGTCCCTGGAATACGTCATCGACGAGCTGGACCTGGTCCTCCTCATGACCGTGAACCCGGGCTTCGGGGGGCAGTCGTTCATCGAGGCCTGCCTGCCGAAAATCCATGCCCTGCGGGCCATGCTTGACCGGCGGGGGTGCGAGGCGGAACTGGAGGTGGATGGCGGCGTGAAGATCGACAACATCGACCGGATTGCCCATGCGGGGGCCGACGTCTTCGTGGCCGGGAGCGCCGTATTCGGGAGCAAAGATTACGGGGAGACCATAAAAGAGCTAAAGCGTCGGGCAAAAGAGCCGATACTGTAACTACGTGCCATGCACTTTCTTCAAAAAGTGTTATAGAATGAATGAGCCGGTTGTTCGCGATCAGAGAGATCTCCCGGCGCGGATCCGGACCGTCCTGGCAAGCCGGGTGCGGGTGCCCATGGAGCCGGGACCGGTTCCGGCCGCGGTCCTCGTCCCCTTCTTTCTGGAGGGGGGAGAGTACCACGTGCTCTTCACCAAGAGGACGGAGCACCTGAACCATCACCGGGGAGAGATTTCCTTCCCCGGCGGGGTGTGCCACCCCGAGGATGGGAGCCCCCGCGAGGCGGCCCTGCGGGAGACCTGGGAAGAGGTTGGGATACGGCCGGACGATGTGGACGTGCTGGGGGAGCTGGACGATTTCTACTCGATCCACAACTACCTGGTGACGCCGGTGGTGGGGGTCTTTCCTCCCCGCTACCCTTTGCAGGTGAACCCCGACGAGATCGAGCGGATCATTGTGGTGCCGTTAGCGCACCTTCTCCGGCCCGAGATCTTTCGGGTCGAGGACTGGAGTTGGAAGGGACGTACCCACCCGGTCTATTTTTTCACGTATGAAGGGGACGAGATTTGGGGGCTGACAGCGGCCATCCTCAAACAGTTCCTGGACCTGGCTTTTCCCCGGCCCTAACGGCGGGAACCGCGCCCAGAGCGCGACGATCATAGGGCAGACATGACGACGACAGTCCTGGTCATCGACGATTCGGACACCTTGAGGGGGGAGATCTTCCGGACCCTGCAGGAGGTGTCCCTTTTCGATTCCTACCTGGAAGCCCGCGACGGGCTCGAAGGGTTCAAGACCCTCCTCAACAACCGGGTGGACCTGGTCCTCTGCGACCTGGAGATGCCGCGGATGGACGGGTTCCGCTTCCTTGCCATGATGCGGGCACGGGAGGAGTTCCAGGACCTGCCGGTTATCATCCTGACGGGGCGCGAGGACCGGGATACGAAGATCCGGGGCCTGGAGCAGGGGGCCTCGGACTATGTGACCAAACCCTTCGACGCCGGTGAGCTGGTGGCCCGGGTGCGGGTCCAGCTCAAGATGAAATCGCTCCAGGACGAGCTGAAGCGCTCCAACGAGATGCTGCGCACCCTCTCCATCACCGATCCCCTCACCCACCTCCACAACCGCCGCCACCTCATGGAGATGGTGGAGAGGGAGTTCCAGCGGGCATTACGCAAGGGAGCGCACCTCTCCCTCGTCATCCTCGATATCGACTACTTCAAGAAGATAAACGACACCTACGGACACCAGGAGGGGGACCGGGTTCTCACCATCCTGGCCGAGATCGTTACGAGGCGACTCCGAAGCTACGACCTTGCGGCACGCTATGGGGGGGAAGAGTTCGTGCTGCTGTTGCCGGAGACTCCCATCCATGAAGCCTTGTCCATAGCGGAGCGGTTGCGGTTGGAGGTTCAGGAGCATGTCTTCGACGGGAGCCTCCAGGGGTTGGTGCTTACCATAAGCCTCGGCGTGGCGACCTACCCATCGTCCCGGGTGGAGAGTATCGACTCCCTTTTCAGGCAGGCCGACGAGGCCCTTTACCGGGCCAAACAGGGGGGACGGAACCGCGTGGAGCTCATGGCGGGGGCGAATGCTGAAAGATCGACGCCTTCAGGCGCCCAGGTGATGGTTACCGACTGACCGGAATTATGCCGGCCGTTCCGCGGCGTTGGCGCGGCAGAAGAGGTGGAGCCCGCAGCCGGCGCAGCGGGGGCGCTTGCGGCAGTGGTGCTTGCCGTGCTCCACGATGAGGGCGTGGTATTCGTTGAAGAGCCGCACATCCGACGGCAGGTTGGACATGAAGAGGGAGCGTACCTCCTCGTAGCCGGTTTCCCGGTCCACCACCCCCAGGGCCGCGAAGAGGCGCCTTGTGTAGGCGTCCACCACGAAGGTCGGTTTATCCCCCGCGTAGAGGAGGATCGAATCAGCGGTCTCCGGGCCGATCCCCCGCACCCGTAGCAGTTCTTCCCGCAGTTCTCGCCACTCCCCCGCGAACATCCGCTCCAGACTCCCGCCGTGCCGCTCCCACAGATAGCCGACGAAATCCTTGAGCCTGACGCTCTTCACGTTGAAGTACCCCGCTGGCCGGATGGTCTCCGCAAGGCGGTCTGCCGGCACGTCGCGCAGGGCTTCGGGAGAGAGGATTCCCGACCCCTTAAGATTGCCGATGGCCTTTTCCACATTTCCCCAGTTGGTGTTCTGGGTCAGGATTGCGCCCACGCAGACCTCGAAGGGGGTTTCGGCGGGCCACCAGTGGCGGGGGCCGTAGGTGGCGTGGAGGAGGTCGAAGATCTCCAGCAGGTACGCGTCGAGCATCAGGGTTCTCTCCCGGGGTTTTCTCCCCCGAGGATCCGCTCGTATATCCCCCTGATCGCCTCGGTCGTCTCCTCGTACTCCCGCATGAGGAGATCTCCCGGATGTCGCAGCTTCGGATCGTAACCCAGCCGCCGGGCCAGCTTGTCAAGGTATTCCCGGGGTCCCCCCAGGTCGTTGATTGAGTAATCGTGAATGAGCCGGAGCCGGTTTTCCAGCCGGCGGAGAAACTTGTAGCCCGACTGGAGCGTTGCGGACTCCACCTCGGTCAGCACACCGCAGAGCCGCATCGCCTTCAGGGCCAGAAGCGTGTTGGTGCTCCTGATCTCGGGGAGGTTCACGCCGTGGCGGAGCTGGAGGTACTGAACCATGAACTCGATGTCGACGATCCCACCCCGGCCGGTCTTTATGTTGTAGCTCCCTTCCTTTTCCTTGGCCAGCTCCACCTCCATGCGGGTCCGCAGCCGGTGGATCTCCCGGCGTACCGTCTCGTCGGCGCCGGAGCCGTAGACCGTCCCCCGCAACACCTCCTCGATCTGGCGCCGCAGCCGTTCGTCGCCAAAGACCACCCGGGCCTTGGTGAGGGCCTGGCGTTCCCATATCTGGGCCTCCTCCTGGTGGTAGGTCCGGAACGACTCCAGGGAGGTGACCAGGGGGCCGGCGTTCCCCGAAGGACGGAGCCGCGTGTCGATCTTGTAGACGTACCCCTCGCGGGTGGCTGTGGTGAGGATGGAGATGATTTTCTGCCCCAGCTTGGCGAAGTACTCCCGGTTTGAAATCTGCTTGTCGCCGTCGTGGGTCTCCCCCTGCTGGTCGTAGATGTAGATGATGTCCAGGTCCGAATGGTAGTTGAGCTCGTTTCCCCCCATCTTTCCCATGGCTACCATGGCGAAGTGGGCCTGGCGCAGGTCGCCGTCGGTGTCCCGGTACATGGGCCGACCGAAGCGGGCCAGCTCCTTCTTGGCCATGCGGCAGGCGGCGCTGAGGCAGACCTCGGCGATCCCCGTGAGCTGATAGGTGAGCTCCGATTGTCCCAGCTTGCCGTAGATGTCGTTCAGACCGATCCGGAGGAATTCTTCGTTGCGGTAGCGGCGCAGGATGTCGAGGCGTTCCTCGTAGTCGGCTGCGGCGGCGAGCATCCCTTCCAGCTCCGCCTCCATGGTCTCCCGATCCTTCATGTAGGAGGCGGAGGAGCGGGAGACGAGGCTGTCCAGCAGTTCCGGATGACCGATGAAGATCTTCGACAGGAGTTCCGAGGTGGCGAAGAGGGTGACAAGGAGTTTCAGTATCTCGCGGTTCTCAGCCAGGAGTGCATAGAAGGAGGAGCGGGAGCCGACGGCACAGAGGAAGCGCTCCAGGTTGTTGAGGGCCATGTCCGGGTCGGGGGAGGCGAAAATCTCCTGGAGAAGGAGCGGCGAGATCTGCTCCAGCAGGCGCCGGGACCGCTCGGTGAGGTGGGCCCGGGGGGGGCCGTCCCGCAGGAGGAGCAGGTTCGCATAGGCGGCGTCAACGTTTTCGAAGCGCCGCTCGGCCAGCATGTCCTTGATGAGGTCGGGATCGGCGCTGTGGTCGAAGAAGACGTAGATCTCCGGCCGCACCTCCTCCTTGAGCTTTTCGTCCCGGGAGAGAAAAAGCCCGCCGTAGATGGCGGCCACGGAGCTCCGGTGCCCCTCCAGAACCTCCCGGAACTTCTCCAGGCCGTCTTTGCGCAGGTAGCCGCTGCGGCGGGCAAGGGCCAGCATTTCGTCGTCCTTCTTGGGGAGGGAGTGGGTCTGGCGCTCCTGGACCACCTGGATCCGGTGCTCCACGGTGCGGAGAAACCGGTAGGCGTCGGCCAGGGCCGCGGCGTCTTCCTCGGCGATGATGCGGCCGTCCCGCAGCGTCTCCAGGGCCTTGAGGGAGTTCCGCTCCCGCAGCGCCGGGTTTTTGCCGGCATAGACGAGCTGAAGGGCCTGGATGAAGAATTCGATCTCCCGGATGCCGCCCCGGCCCAGCTTGATGTTCAGATCCCCCTCCTGCTGCCGGGCCAGGGACGCATCGATCTTCTTTTTCATGGCCATCATGTCCTCGATCAGATTGTAATCGAGGTACTTGCGGTAGACGAAGGGCTCGATGGCCGCCAGGAGCTGGTTCCCCAACTCGATGGAGCCGGCCACGGGGCGGGCCTTGAGCATGGCGGCCCGTTCCCACGACTGGCCCCAGTACTCATAATAGGTGGCAGCCGAGCGGAACGAACAGGCCATGTCACCGCTCTTACCCTCGGGGCGAAGCCCCAGGTCCACCCGGAAGACGAAGCCGTCGGCCGTCACCTGGGAAACCGCCTTGCTGATCATCTCGCCCAGCTTCACAAAGAAGGCGTGGAGGGAAATCTCCCCCTTCACCCCCCCCTGGCCGTCGGGAATCCCGGCCGTTTCCCCTTGGTCCGAGGAGTAGAAGTAGATGAGGTCGATGTCCGAGGAAAAGTTCAGCTCCCGGCCCCCGAACTTCCCCATCCCCATGATGGTGAGTTCCGCCTCCCGGGGGCCGTCGGGGGTCTCCATGAGGGGGGCACCGTGCTCCGCCACGAGCTTTCGCCGCGCCACATCGTGGGCCACCTGGAGAGATGCGGCGGCCAGGGCCGAGAGCTCTCCGGTGACTTCCTCCAGGGGCGCGACCCCGGTCAGGTCCCGGGCGGCGATCCTGAGGATCTCCATGAACTTGAAGCGGCGCAGGAGCGGGAAAAGGGAGGTGTAGTCGGTCTCCTTCGTCACCTGGGAGCGGAGCTGGGACAGCATCTCGGTCTCGCTCCGGCGGGTGTCGATCCCCTTGGCCACGAAGAGCTGGTGGAAGTACGAGGGGTCCCGGGAGAGGATGTTGACGAGAAAGGGGGACGAGCCGCAGATGGTGAGGAGCCTCGCAAGCCCGTCCCGCCGGGCGCAGACGGCGAGGAGTTCGTCCTGGGTCGCCACGCCGCTCACCCGTTCCAGGCCGTTCAGGGCCATGTCCGGCAGGGGGGTGGCGAGGGAGGCGACGGCTATGTCGCGGATGAGGTCGTCGGGAAAAACCTGTTGGAGGAGGCGGAGGTTCGTGGCCGAACGGGCCGCGTAGACGAACCCCTGCTCTTCCAGGAGCGCCACGAGGGTCTGGTCGTTGTCGAAATCGGGGGAGGTGGCGAGGGCCTCCTCCAGGCGTCGGGCGAAGGAGTCGGTACGGTTCATGGTGTCACGAGGGTCCTGAGCTTCGCCAGGTAATCGCCGGTGACCACCCCTTTCTCGGTGATGATGCCGGTGATGTAGCGGGCGGGCGTCACGTCGAAGGCCGGATTGCGGACCGCAATCCCCTCGGGGGCCACGGGGAGCCCCTGGAGGTGGGTCACCTCCCGGGAGTGGCGCTCCTCGATGGGAATCTGGTCGCCGTCGGCCAGAGTCAGATCAAAGGTGGAGGTGGGCGCCGCCACGTAGAAGGGAATATTGTTCTCCTTGGCCAGAACCGCCACGCTGTAAGTGCCGATCTTGTTGGCCGTGTCGCCGTTGGCGGCGATCCGGTCGGCTCCCACCACGCAGCAGGTTATCTCCCCACGCTTCATGAAAAAGCCGGCCATGTTGTCGGCGATGAGGGTCACGGGGATGTCGTCCTTCATGAGCTCCCAGGCCGTGAGCCGCGCCCCCTGGAGCCAGGGACGGGTCTCGTCGGCGAATACCTGGATCTTCTTCCCTGCCTCGTGGGCTGCGCGGATGACGCCGAGGGCCGTGCCGTAGCCGGCCGTGGCCAGCCCGCCGGCGTTGCAGTGGGTGAGGATCGTGGCCCCCTCGGGGATCAGCGCCGCCCCGTGGCGGCCGATGGCCTTGCAGAGTTCCAGATCTTCTTCCTCGATCCGGATAGCCTCGGTCTTCAGGATCTCGCGCACCTCGTCCAGGGTCTTGTCGCGGTTCTCCCCGGCCACCCGCTTCATCCGCTCGATGGCCCAGAAGAGGTTCACCGCCGTGGGGCGGGTGCGGGCCAGGGTGTCGCAGACGTTGTCCAGCTGCCGCAGGAACGACTCATGGGTGTCGGCCATGATCTCCCGGGCGCCCAGGGCGACCCCCATGGCCGCCGCCACCCCGATGGCCGGCGCCCCCCGGATGATCATCCCCCGGATCGCCTCGGCCACGCTCTTGTAGTCGGCGTACTCGCAGTAGACCTCCTCGCCCGGAAGCCGGGTCTGGTCGATCATCACCACCTTGTCGTCGCGCCATTCTATGGTCCTGAAGGACATGGCTACTCTCCCTTGAGTTTCTTCATCAGCAACTCGTTCACCACCGCCGGGTTCGCCTTCCCCTTGGAGGCCCGCATCACCTGGCCGACGAAGAAGCCGAAGACCTTCTCCTTGCCGCCCCGGAACTCCTCCACCTGCCCCATGTTGGCGGCCATGACCTCATCGATGATTGTCTCGATTTCGCCGGTGTCGGAGACCTGGACGAGCCCCTTCTCCTCCACGATGGCCTCCGGGGTCTTGTCGCTGGACCACATCTCGTCGAAGACGGTCTTGGCGATCTTGCCGGAGATGGTCCCCTTCTCCATGAGCTGCAGAAGCGCCGTGAGGCGCTCCGGCGTGACCGGGCATTCCCCGATCCCCTTCCCTGCCTCGTTGAGTGCCCTGGTCACCTCACCCATCACCCAGTTGGCGGCTCCCTTGGCCGGGGCGCCGGCGGCGAGGCAGGCCTCGAAGTACTCGGCCATCTCCCGGGTGGCGGTCAGGACCTCGGCGTCGTAGTCGGAGAGCCCCAGTTCGGAGCGGTAGCGGCTCCGCCGTGCCTCGGAGAGTTCGGGGAGCGAGAGGCGCGCATCTTCGACCCAGTCGTTGGAGATAACGAGCGGCACCAGATCGGGGTCGGGGAAGTAGCGGTAGTCGTGGGCCTCCTCCTTGCCGCGCATGGAGCGGGTTTCGCCGCTGTCCGGGTTGAAGAGGCGGGTCTCCTGGACCACCTTCCCCCCCTCCTCGATCAGCTCGATCTGGCGCTCGATCTCGTACTCGATGGCCTGCTTCACGAACTTGAAGGAGTTGACGTTCTTGGTCTCGGTGCGGGTCCCGAAGGTCGTGGAGCCCACCGGCATCACCGACACGTTGGCGTCGCAGCGGAAGCTCCCCTCCTCCATGTTCCCGTCGCAGATCCCCAGGTAGACCACGATCTGGTGGAGCTTCTTGAGGTAGGACACCACCTCGTCGGCGCTGCGGATGTCGGGCTCCGAGACGATCTCCAAAAGCGGCGTGCAGGCCCGGTTCAGGTCCACGCCGGAGCCGCTCCCCAGGCCGGGGATGTCGCTGTGGACGAGCTTGCCGGCGTCCTCCTCCATATGGATGCGGGTGATGCCGATCCTTTTCGTTTCACCCTCCACCTCGATATCGAGATGCCCGTTCTGGCAGATGGGTAGCTCGAACTGGCTGATCTGGTACCCCTTGGGGAGGTCCGGGTAGAAGTAGTTCTTCCGGGCGAAGACCGACCGCGGGGCGATCCGGCAGTTGGTGGCAAGCCCTGCCCGGATGGCGAACTCCACCACCTTCTTGTTGAGGACGGGGAGGGCGCCGGGCATCCCGAGGCAGACCGGGCAGGTCTGGGAGTTGGGGCTGGCGCCGAACTGGGTGGAGCAGCCGCAGAAGATCTTGGTGTCGGTCTTCAGCTGGACGTGGACTTCAAGGCCAATGACGGGCTGGTAGTTCATGGAAATCTCCGAAGAGTTAGAGTTGGGCTTTGCGCTGGTGCCACGCCGTGGCCTGCTCGAAGGCGTGGGCGGCGCGCAGGATTGTTTCTTCCCCGAAGGGGCGGCCGATGAGCTGGAGACCGATGGGGAGTCCGGCGCCGCTTATCCCGGCGGGGACGGAGATGCCGCAGGTGCCGGCCAGGTTCACCGGGATGGTGAAGATGTCCGACAGGTACATCTGGAGCGGATCGCTCGTCTTCTCGCCGATTTTGAAGGCCGGGGTCGGGGCCACCGGGGTGAGGATGGCGTCGACCTTCTCGAAGGCCTTGAGGAAGTCCTGCATGATGAGGGTGCGGACCTTCTGGGCCTTGAGGTAGTAAGCGTCGTAGTAGCCGGACGAGAGGGCGTAGGTGCCGATCATGATGCGGCGCTTCACCTCGGCGCCAAACCCCTCGGCGCGGGTCTTGCGGAACATGTCGATGAGGTTCGCCGCCCCTTCGGCCCGGTGGCCGAAGCGGACCCCTTCGTAGCGGGCCAGGTTGGAGCTCGCCTCGGCGGTGGCGATGAGGTAGTAGGTGGCCACGGCGTAGTCGGTGTGGGGGAGGGAGATGTCCACGAACTCGGCGCCGAGCCCCCGGTAGGTTTCGATGGCCTCGTCCAGGGCCTGCTTCACGTCCGGGTCGAGCCCCGCGATGTAGTATTCCTTCGGGAGCCCGAGCTTCAGCCCCTTCACCTCGCCGGTGAGGGCCTTGGTGTAGTCGGGGACCGGAAGGTCGATGCTGGTGGAGTCCATCGGGTCGTGGCCCGCCACGGCGCCGAGCATCAGGGCGCAGTCGGTCACGTCCCGGGTCAGGGGGCCCACCTGGTCCAGGGACGAGGCGTAGGCGATGACCCCGTAGCGGGAGACCCGGCCGTAGGTGGGACGCAGCCCCACGCAACCGCAGTGGGAGGCGGGCTGGCGGATGGAGCCGCCGGTGTCGGTCCCCAGCGTCGCGGTGGCGGTGCGGGCCGCGATGGCCGCCGCCGAGCCGCTGGATGAGCCGCCGGGGATGCACTCCAGGTTCCAGGGGTTGCAGGTGGGGCCGAAGGCGCTCGACTCGCCGGAGGAGCCCATGGCGAACTCGTCCTGGTTCAGCTTCCCCACGATGACTGCGCCGGCCTCCTTCAGCTTCGCCACGGCGGTTCCGTCGTAGGGGGGGACGAAGTTCCCGAGGATCTTCGAGGCGCAGGTGGTGCGGACACCCCTGGTGACGAAGATGTCCTTGAGGGCGATGGGGATGCCGGTGAGGGGGCTGATGTCGCCGGCGGCGATCCGCCGGTCCGCGGCTTCAGCCGCCACCAGGGCCTCTTCGGGTGTGACCGTGATGTAGGCGTTCACCTTGGGGTCCACCGCCTCGATCCGGGCGAGCATCACCTTCGTCGCCTCCACGGAGGAGACCTCCTTCTTTTTCAGCCGGTCGTGCAGTTCGTGTATGGTCAGATCAAAGAGTTCCATGCGATCTCCGATGAAAAGTCAATGTAGGGGCGGGGTCTCCCCGCCCTGGGCGCGGAAACCGCGCCCCTACGCGATTATTCAATAACCTTCGGCACCCGGAAGAACCCGTCCACTCGGTCCGGGGCGTTGGCCAGGGCGTTCTCCACGCCGATGGAGGGGCGCACCGCGTCGGCGCGGAAGGCGTTTTCCACCGGCACCGCGTGGGAAGTGGGGATGATGCCGTTTGTGTCCAGCTCGTTCAGCTTTTCCACGTAGGCGAGGATGGCGTCCATCTGGCCGGTGAAAGTTTCCGTCTCCTCCGTGGTCAGCTCAAGGCGGGCCAGGAGGGCGACGGCATCGACTTCGGCTTTGGTTATCTTCATGGGGTGGTCTCCGTGGGGTGCAACTGGTGAAATGAACGGTATTTTGTAGCACGAACGGGGGGAAATGACAAGGCAGAGGGGGGAGGGGGAGGCCGGCCGTCACGACCGACCCCGAAAGGCTAGAGAATCGGCTCCAGCGGCAGCGACTTCCAGAGGCGGAGCTGGTTCCGCTTGGCCGCCGAGGCGTACCGGTCCGGGTTGCCCGTGGCCGGGTTCCAGCTATTCTCGGGGAACATATCCCGCTCGATCCGCTCCTCCACCCGGCGGGCAAGGGAGGGGCTGCGGACCAACACCCCCACCTCGGTGTTCAGGTTGGCGGAGCGGGGATCCAGGTTGAAGGTGCCCACATAAAGGGTCTCGCCGTCGATCACCAGGGTCTTGGCGTGGAGGGCGAAGGTGGGTGGCTTCTCCTTAAGCTTCGGATAGCGCTCGATCAGCTCCTTCCGCACGGCCGGGTCGGGGCGGAACTCCCGGATGGCGATCCCCGCCTTCAGGAGCCTGCCGCGCTGTTTGCGGTAGCCGCTGAAGGCCTGGAGATTGTCGGTGGCGGCCAGGGAGTTGGTGACGATCCGCACCTCCACTCCGCGCTTGATGAGTCCCCGGAACAGCTCCAGACCCCCCTCCGGCAGGACCAGGTAGGGGGACTGGATCGTGACCCGCCGCTTGGCCTTGCGCACCGCGTCCAACAGGGCCGCCGTGCTCCGGCCGCCCCCCTTCAGACCATCCCGGCCGCTGTTTTTCCCCGGGACGTCGGAGATAAAGCGGGCCTCCTCCCAGACCATCTCCCGCAGCAGCTCGTCGAACCTTCGGGGGAGGTCCTGGAGCGCCTGGCGGACCTCCGGGGCGAAGTTCTCCGGCTTCCCGGCATAGGCGTGGAGGCCCGCATAGACCTGGCCGGTCCGCTCCGGGGTCATCGCCTTCAGGGGTTTCTTCAGCAGCTTCTCCACCGGCACCGCCAGGGGGCTCTCCCAGAACCGGGCGAAACTGGCCTCTGCCTCGGCCACCGCCGGCCCCATCATCAGGATGTCCCGGTCCCGGAAGGTGTATTCCTGGTCATAGTCGTAGTACTCGTCGGCCATATTGCGGCCGCCGGTGATCCCCACCATCCCGTCAAACAGGGCGGTCTTGTCGTGCATCCGCTGGTTAACGGCCCGGAAGCCAGTCACCACGTTGGCGAGCCGCTTCACCTTCGAGGTCCCCACGGTCATCTTCGGGTTGTAGATCCGGATGCCGACGTTGGGGTGACGGGCCAAGGCCAGGAGCGATTCCGGCGGCGCGTCGATGAGGAGGTCATCCACCAGTACCCGGACCCGCACCCCCCGCTCCGCAGCCCTAAGCAGCGCCTCCGAAGCCAGGATGCCGACGTTGTCGCTGCTCCAGATGAAATACTGAACATCGATGGTTTTCGTAGCGTGGTCGGCGAGCCATGCCCGGGCCAGGAGTGACTCCTCCCCCTTTTCCAGGACATACAGCCCCGTCTTGCCCGGGTGGGCGGCCAGGAGGGGCTGGATGCTCCGGGACAGGGGGAGCGTGGCCGGGGAGGTTTCGGCGGCCGACAGGGGGCGCAGGCCGGGAACGGCGGTGAGGATGAGCAGGGTGGATAGGATGATAAGCCGCAGATGTCGAATCATTACAATGTACCTCGGAAATGCAATCGCACGTCCTGTCGTTAACGGTGTGGCGGCTGAGCCGCCGGGTTTATAGGGCGGGTCGTAACCTGTTATGCCCTTCCTTTCTTGCCAATTCTTGATAACAAAGTTTGTTATTCTATGCTATGCTTGAGGTCGAACGAGGAGGCCCAAAATGAACGTTTCTCTTACCCCCCAACTTGAAAAACTAGTGAAAAACAAGGTTGATAGCGGACTTTACGGTTCCGCTAGTGAAGTTATGCGCGAAGCCTTGCGTCTTCTTGAAGAGCGCGATCGGAGACACGCTCTGCGTGTCGAAGAATTAAGGGCCGAGATCAAGAAGGGCCTGGACAGTGGCGAACCTACCCCTTTAGACGTTGGGGCTATTAAGGCTCGGGGCCGTAAACGGCTTGATGCGCAAGCAAACAAGGCGAACGGCTGATGGTGAAAATCCTCCTGCGCCCCGAGGCTGAAAGAGACCTCGACGAAATCTGGTGGTATATAGCCCAGGATAGCCCAGCCAGTGCAGATAAACTCCTCGACGAAATTGAGGAAACAAGCCGTAAACTTGGTCGGTTCAAGAATATGGGTAGAGACCGGGATGACCTCTACCCGGGTTTGCAAAGTTTTCCGGTCGGCAAGTATCTGATTTTTTATATGCCGATCAGCGGCGGCATTGAGATTATCAGAGTTTTGCACGGCATGATGGATATCGACGCTTTCTTCTTTTGACCCTCGCCTAACAGGGCGGGGGCTGACCGGTCGGTTTCAAGAGCCGGTCGTGCCGATGGTCGGGCATTCACTTCTCTGCAATCACATCAATACGACGGAATATCTCGAAACACCTGCCATCTTCTTGCATTGTTTCTTCTATCATTCTGCTTATGACAATATCCCGGAACTCCTCTTTATCGGCATCTGCAATCATGGCTAAAAATGGCACAAGGCTTGGCTGATCGACCCAGTTAACCATTGCTTGCGTGTCCGGAAAGTATCGGTCTGCGTTCTCACCCCGTACTCGGATGTTCTTGAGTCCGATACGCCCAACAGTTGACGTATATTCCATTACTGAGGGCATGTACCAAGGCCATTCGAAATTTTGGAAGTATTCTTGAAATGTACTCTTTTTCATGCTCTCACGGACAACTCTAAAAAAATGGGAACAATTGCCATCACCGGCAAAGTTAAACCGAATTTTTCCGCCTTCGCGTAACGCGCGCTTGACATTTCGTAATAATTTCTCGTGGTCTTTGATCCAGTGCAGCGCAGCATTTGAAAAGATCAGATCAAATTCCTCTACAAAATCCATGTCTTCAATGTCTTTTAAAAGAAAATTCAAGTTTCTACGCTTTTTCTCGCAAGCAACATCAATCATACCTTGAGAAGCGTCAATTCCGACTACTTCTCCGCAAGGTAAGAGATCTGCAATCTGAGACGTAAGTACTCCATCACCACATCCAAGATCCAATACCCGCTCATTCCCAGTTAAACATAATTCCGCGATAATGGTGGAACCCCATTCCTTTTGATGAGCAGATGCCTTTTCATACTTTTTACCATCAAAATCATGTGGCATATTCATCTCCTGTACAACTCGTCATCGACCGATTCACGCGCACACCCGCGTGAACCGGTGATCCACCCTATTGGAACATTTCTCCCGAGAGGGCCTTTCCCGCCTACGCCCCTTTAACCCCGCCCCCCTTCGCCACCAGCGCATTCAGATCCACCCCCGGCAGCAGCCGGGTCAACTGCCCCATCAGCCCGTCGCCAGCCGTGCCGCCGCCGGAGACGAGCACATCGGGGACGATCTTGATCTGGCCGTTTTCGATGGCGGCGGAGATCAGCTCGACAATCTTGATCTGCTTGATGGCGTCCTCGCCGATGGCCTCTTTCTGCTTCGAGTAGGCCTGGGCGGTGGCGTCGCCGATGGCGGCGATCTTGGAGGCCTCGCCGTCGCCGATGGCCTTGAGCCGCTTCCCTTCGCCGGTTCCCTCCAGGGCCTTGGATTCCGCGGTCCCCTCGGCTAGGGTGATCATCTCGGCCTTCTTCTGGGTGGCCACTTTCACGGCGATCTCCGATGCCACCAGGGTCGGCTGCTGGTCGGCGGTGGCCCGCATCTTCTCCATCTCGGTCCGCTCGGCCTGGGAGCGCTGCTCCATCTTGTACATCTCCTGCTGCTGCTCGGCGATGATCCGTTTGGTCTGGGTCTCCATCAAGTCTTCGGGGAGCTTGATCTGGCAGATGAGGACGGAGACGCACTCCACGTGGTAGCGCTCCAGGTCGATACGGGCGCGGCTTTCCGCCTTGGCCTGCTCTTCGGAGCGGCTCTGGAGGAAATTCATGGCCGAGGCGGTGGAGGCTTGGTTGCGGAAGGAGGAGTCGATCATCGGGTGGATGACGTGCTGGATCAGGTTGTCGATGGAGCCCACCTTGGCCACCATGTAGGGGGCCTGGTCGGGCCGCACGCGGATGACCACCTTGACCGCCACCTGGATCGGGAAGCCGTCCTTGGAGATGACGGTGAGCTGGTCGAAACGGGTATCCACTTGGTCGTCCCAGTCGATGGTGATGTTGGTGGTGTCGATGATGTAGCACATGAAGGCCCGGCGGTTCAGGTAGTAGCGGCCCGGTCCGGCCACCTCCTCCTGGATGCCGCGGAACCCCTTGGGGACCACGTACTTCTCTTTCCCTTCCTCGATTGATGCGCCGGTCTGAGATGAGCCGAGCCGCTTCTTCATTTCCTCCGTCGGGTCGTCGCCCACGTTGGAGACGATGACCCCCACCTGGCCCCGCTCCACCACGGCCACGTCGTCGATGGCCACGCTGAACATGAGCGGGTTGATGTAGTAGGTACCGGGGCGAAGGACATCGAGCTGGGGCCCCCGCTGCCCGCTTTTGGTCAGGAAGGCGGAACCGTCCTGGTAGTCGTTATGACCGGTGATGGGAGAAGCGACGTATTCCCGCTCCGGCAGCGGGATGCCGTCCAGGGCGGTGACCAGGCCGATCTTGTTGGCTTCGACCACCGCCGCCGGGGCGATCTGGATCTGGAACAGGTTCAGGTTGATCCGGTAGGTGCCGGGGAGGAGCACGTCGATCTGGGGTCCCTTCTGGCCGCCGTTTTTCAGGAACGCCTCGCCGTTCTCGAAATTGGAGTGCTCCGGCACGCTCTGGGCCAGGAGCCGCCCCATGGGGATCGGCTCGCCGTCCTGGGCGGTGACCATCCCCACCTCACCCTTGGCGATGACCACGGCCGAGGCCTTGGTGATGCGGAAGAGATTGGGATGTATCCGGTAGACCCCCGGCGGCAGGATCTCGATCTGGGGCCCCTTCTGGCCGCCGCTTTTGATGAAGGTCTCACCGTCCTGGAAGGAGTTGTGCCCCGGCACCACGTTGGCGAAGATGCGCCCGGCGGGGATGGCCGAACCGTCGGCCGACTCCACCATGCCGATCTCCCCTTCGTTGATCTTGGTTGCCAGACTCTTGGTTACCTTGAACAGGCCGGGGTGGATTCGATAGTTACCCGGCGGAATGATCTCGATCTGCGGCCCCTTCTGGCCGCCGTTCTTGATGAACGCCTCGCCGTTCTGGAAGGAGGCGTGCCCCTCCACGGCCCGGGCGAAGATTTTCCCCTCGGGGATGGCGGCGCCGTCCACCGATTCGACGATGCCGATTTCCGTGTCCTTGATCTCGGTGACGCTTCCCTTGGTCAGTTTGAACAGGTAGGGGTTGATCCGGTACTTTCCCGGAGGGAGCACCTCGATCTGGGGCCCCTTCTGACCGCCGTTCCTGATGAACGCCTCGCCGTCCTGGAAGGAATTGTGGCCGGCCACCACCTCGGCGAAGATCCGCCCGGCCGGAATGGCGTTGCCGTCCACCGATTCGATCAGGCCGATCTCGTTATCCAGAATTTCCGTGAAGACGCTTTTGGTCGCCTTGTAGATGAAGGGAATGAGGAAATGGAGCCCCGGGCCGAGGGTGCGGGCCTGGATGCCCACCTCGTTCCCCAGCGCCACCACCCGCCCCTGGGGCATCTTGCTGCCGAACCAGCGCCGCTCGATCAGGGCGATCTCGTTGCCGCCGACAATGACGACGGAGGCGTAGAGGAGGACGGCGATGGGTACCAGGGCGGCAAAATACCCCCAGTTGTTCATGACGACATTCAATAACATTTCGGTTCCTTTCGTGCTGTGGTGTGTGAGTGGATTGGAACTGCGGCGAGGTAGTCATTGAGGATCAGGTGTATCCCTTTCCTCGTATCGGATCGCAGCCGCGATGGTGTCATTTCCCCTGCTTTCGCTCCCCCATCAGCTTCGCCATGAGCGCCACGGGCTCGTCGCTGACCTGGCGGCCGTCGTGGTAGAAGCTGACCAGCTGCAGGTCTCCCCCACGGAATGCCCGGACAGCCACGTCGTCGGGGCTGAAGGTGGCCCGGCCGAGGGATTTCCTGGTGGGCCAGTCGATGCCGCTGTAGGAGAGGTAGACCAGCTTGGAGCAGTAGACCCGCTCCTTGGATTCCACGTCGAAGTTGAAATCATAGGGCTTGCCCACCTGGCGCAGGGCCTGGATGATGATCCGCCCCCGCTCTTCCCGGCCGGCGGCGGCCTTGCGCAGGATGCCGAGGCTGTCCACGTTGAGAAAGTGCTCCAGGGTGTTCATCTCCACGCCGGAGCGGAGCGCCTCCACCACCAGCCGCCCCTCGCGGATCTCGTCGTGGTGGCGGGCCACCACTGGATTGTCCCAGATCCCCAGCTCCTTCAGCTCCGCCTCGCCGCCGATCCAGACCGCCGCATGGCCCCAGTAGCCGGGGATGAGCTTGTCGGTGAGCCGGAAGGGGGTCTTCTCCAGGAGGATGTCGCCGGCCCTGAGGGTTGCCGAAACCTTTGTCGCCACGTCGCTCCGCCGGGCCAGCTTCCCCTTGCGGGTCTCCACCAGCCCCACCGTGTTGCCGAACAGCATGCTGAAAAGGTTGACCCCTTCCCGCTCCAGGCCCGTGAGGGTGTCGGTGGTGGCGGCCCCCAGGAAGCCCAGCTTGCGGCCGATCACGTAGAGGGGGGATATCTTCTTGGCCATGGTATACGACGGGCTCTGGGAGATGAGCAGGGAGAGATAGGCGGCTTCCCGGTCATTGCGAAGGAGGTCCGGGTATTTCGCCGCTTCGCTTTCGAAGAAGGATATGGCCCGCCGGACCCGCTGTCGGTTCGTGATGGAGTTGTAGTTGAGGGTGACCCTGGAGAGTGCGGCACGGGTTACGGCGTAGCCGGGGTCCTTTTCGTTGAGGATGCGGCGCAGCTTGGCGTCCCCCTCGAAGAGGGAGACCGCCAGCAGGTAGTTGTCGTAGAGGACCAAAGCCGAGGCGAGAGAGACCATCACCCCCCTGAAGCGGGCTTCTCCGGTGATGCCCGCCCTCCCCAGCTCGGCGGCCGGGGCGTCGAGCCAGCACTCATGGCTCTCGGCCACGGCCAGCATCTCTTCCCGCAGGGCCAGGTGCTCGTTGATCCCCTGGTTGAGCAGGGCGATGTCGTCGCCGGTGAGGGGTTTGCGCTGGTCCACTTTGGCGCGGACCGTGTTTCCCGCCATGATGGTCTCCGCACGGAGGGCCAGTGCCCGTTCCGCAAGGGTCCGGAAGGCGGCTGTTTCCCGGTCGAGGGAGTGCTCAACCGCTGCCCGGCCGCCAGTGTGGGCCGAGGCAAGGTGCTCGCGGCATTCCGTCTGGCGCTGGGCCAGGACCGTGACGGGTGAGAGCATGGCTGCCATGAGCAGCACTGCGGCAGTGATGCGCCCCATCGATTGTCTCCTTGAACGGTTTTCCAGTCTGTCCTTATCTCTTCGGCAGCTGTGCAGCAAAACTTTTAATAAATTTTCACTACTGTCCGGTAAAGTTCGAATGTACTTCTGTAACCAACTGATTCTTATAGCTCTTTGACATAATTGTTCTTTTTTCGATTTGAATTCGTTTCGGGTGCTACCTTTCTGACTTCACAGGAGGGTGGCGATGCAATC
>NZ_JAUQXO010000061.1:0-9514 GCF_030834625.1 Geobacter sp. | reverse complement strand
CTTCGTGGTGAGTTTCCTTAGCCGACGATCGCCAGGATCTCGTCCTCGCGGACGATGACGTGGTCCACGCCGTCGATCTTCACTTCCGTGCCGCTGTACTTGCCGATCAGCACCTTCTGGCCGGCCTTCACGGACATGGGGTTGCGGGTCCCGTTCTCGTTGATCTTGCCTTCGCCGACGGCCACCACCTCGGCCTCCATGGGCTTCTCCTTGGCGGTGTCGGGGATGAAGATCCCTCCTGCGGTAACTTGCTCCTCCTCAATTCTTTTTACGAGGATGCGGTCCTGCAACGGTCTGAGTTTCATCTGCTGCTTCTCCTTTCTTCCATGAGTATGCTCACGAGATTTCACTGAAAAAAATTAGCACTCGATACTGCTGAGTGCTAACACGGAGTAACTATAGTCACCCCCCGGATAAAAATCAAGGTGATTCGCAAAAAAAAATTCAGGGGGATGACGATGAGGGAGAGCGTGAAGGCGCGATGGCCTCAAGGACTTTCAGGGATAGATCGCGGGCAAGGGCCCGGGCGAGGCGGTCCCTCTCCCGGTCGACGGTGGAACGGTCGTGATCGAAGAAGCTCTCCAACGGCACGAAGATCTCCACTGAGGGGATGTTCTTCCCGGGCTCATGGATGTAAACCCGGGCCTTGACCCGGATGTTGGTGGAGCAGCAGCCCGAATCCTCCACATAGCTCCAGATGTCCCCGGAAATATAGAATTGCCGGGAGAGCCACGCGGGGTCCACATCCTTTACCTCGTCCTTGAGGATGGCGAAGGAGCGCACCCCCGTCTCTCGTCGTCGCCCATTGAGCTGGTCCACAAAATCGTTGAAGACCGTGGCGGAGAACTCCTCGGGGACCAGGGCCGCGGCAAAGGGAACCACGTAGGCGGTCTCCACCTCGGCGGCGGGGCGGAAGGAGGGAGAGACGGTGACCTGGGGCTTCGGCCCGCAGCCGGCCACCATGAACGTGAAGAGGAGCGTCAACAGTACAGAGAGAGCCATCCTCCGGTAAATGACGCTACCGAACGTCACCATTTTCTCCTGGCCATCTCTTCCTGGTAAAACTTCTGGTAGAGAACCTCGTACTCCCGGCTCCCCGGCACCTTTGCCTGGGCGTAGGAGGCGAGCTTTTTCCGGACGGCGGCGTCCACCTCGCCGGTCACCGCGAAGAAGGAGGAGATCGCCTCCTTGATGCACTGGAGGGAGCGCCGCTCATCGGGAAAGTCGACAAGGTCGTCCTTCCAGAGCCGGTCGTAGATCCGGTGGGCCAGATGGGATACGCGGTCTTCTGAAATGCTCATGGTTTTCGTGCTCCGTGCCGACCAGCCGAGGGTCAGATGACGATCCCCTTCTCCTTGGCCAGTCGCTCTTTGATCATTCTCAGCATCTTGTGCCGATCGATACCGACGCCCCCCCCCATGGAGCGCAGTGTCTGCTCCAGGAGGCGCTCGGCCTCCCGCTCCAGATCCTCTTCCCCCCTGGAGTCGGCGGCGATGGTCCCCTTGATCCGGTCGAGCACCACCCCCCGCTCGGCCTTAAGGGTGACGAGCCCCGCCGCGGTGAGCCGCTCCAGCACCTGCTCCGCGAGTCGAGCGATCTGCACATCCTTGAGCTTCATGGTTCCTCCCGATGCCCCTTCAGGTTGCCGCACGTCATGTATCGTCTTCGCCGCCTGTTTTACGGTTGGGAGTCCATTCTACCGATTGCCCGCGAAATTGCAAGGCGGCAGGTGTCGCGGCACAAACGATCCCGCAGGAAGCCTTCATGATTGACCCTCGCCCCCCCCTCTGGTATCGTTCCCCCGATGAGACGACTGCAATCTTGGACAGGGAGGGGCACGTGCTGATCGTCATGAACCATAAGGCTGGTCCGAAGCAGATAGAGGCGGTTGTGAAGGCGGTGGAAACCATGGGTCTCACGGCGGCGCCGATCCCGGGAAGCGAGCGGACCGCCATCGGCGTCCTCGGCAACAAGGGGTACGTGGACGACACCACGATCCGGGACCTCCCCGGCGTGCAGGAGGTGATCCACGTCTCCAAGCCCTACAAGCTCGTCTCTCGTGACTTCCATCCCCGCAACACCATCGTGAAGGTCTGCGGGGTCCCAATCGGTGAGGGGAAGCGGCCGGTGGTGGTGGCCGGCCCCTGTGCGGTTGAAGGGGAGGAGCAGATCCTGAAGACCGCCCGGGCCGTGAAGAAGGCCGGGGCGGATCTCCTCCGGGGGGGTGCCTTCAAACCCCGCACCGGTCCCCATACCTTTCAGGGGATGCGGGAAGAGGGGCTGAAGCTCCTGGCCAAGGCCCGGGAGGAGACCGGGCTCCCCATTGTCACCGAGGTCATGAGCCCCGACACGGTTGGTCTCGTGGCGGAATATGCCGACCTCCTCCAGGTGGGTGCCCGCAACATGCAGAACTTCGAACTCCTCAAGGAAGTGGGGCGCATTCGCAAGCCGATTCTTCTCAAGCGTGGAATGAGCGCCACTTTGGAGGAGTTTCTGGCCGCCGCCGAGTACATCCTGGCCGAGGGGAACCCCCATGTGATCCTCTGCGAGCGGGGGATCAGGACCTTCGAGACCGCTACACGCAACACCCTCGACCTGGCGGTGGTCCCCCTCATCCGGGAGATGACCCACCTGCCGATCATGGTCGACCCCTCCCACGCCACGGGAAAGCGGAGCCTCGTTGCCCCCATGGCCAAGGCGGCGCTGGTGGCGGGAGCCCACGGTGTGCTGATCGAAGTTCACCCGGAGCCGGACAAGGCCCTCTCCGACGGTCCCCAGTCCCTCACCTTCCACGGTTTCGACGTGCTCATGGAGGAAATCCGTCACCTGAACGCATTCCTCGGGTTCGGCGTCGGGGGAGAAAAAGCCTCTTGATTTCTCCGGGAGAGGGCGCTACACTAACCTCAAATATTAGAATTCTCTCTACCATGCTCGTCAGGCTGATATGCCCCAGCGGAACATTTACGTAAAACGGGGGCTCTTAAGGCCGTGGTGTGCTGCCCCATTAATGTGGGATTTGCCTGAAGCGGCACAGAGCCTGCCACCTGTAAGGAACTCGCTGTGAGGCCCTTACAAGCCAACGGCATGGTGGAGGGATGAAAAAAGAGGGGGGAAACGCACCACGCGCTTCCCCCCTCTTTTTTTCGTAACTTTTTCAGTGCGTCTAACGCCGTACATGTTCCCTCAAAATTGCCGTAAAGAGGGGGTTATGGTCCGAGCTCGACACGGAGAGGGCCATCTCCACCTCGGTTATCCCCCCCCTGATGTCCCGTATTTTCCGGGGAGTCGTCTCCCCCACCAATCCCCCCGTCCCGTCGCGCAGATATGCCATGATGCCGTCCCGCACCCCGTCACCGTCAGCCAGGAAGGTGTAGATCGATGCCCCCAGGAGCTCCCCCTTGGGAAGCCCGAAGATCTCCTCGGCCCTACGGTTGGTGATGATGAGCTTGCCGTCGGCCAGGAAGGTGACGATGGCCGACTGGGCCATTTCAAGGACGTTGCGGTAGCGGTCTTCGGACTCTGTACGCTGCCGGGTCTTGAGGTCCAGTTCCTCCATCATGCCGTTGAAGGCTGCGATGAGTTCGCCGATCTCGTCCCGGGAGCGCTGGGGAATCCGGTCGCCGAAGCTGCCGGTGGCGGTGACGTGGGAGATGGAGGAGGAAACCTGCCGGATCGGGTCGATGATGGCGCGGCGGACGAGTAGTCCCATCACGAGGATGATGAGGCAGAAGGTGAGCCCCCGGTAGGCAAGATCGTTCCTGAAGTTGGTCCCGGCCTGACGGTAGAGGTCGGCCAGGGGGATCGAGACCGACACGGCGCCGATCACCTCACCAACCCGGTAGTCGTAAGAGTAGTGCCCTTTGGGGAAACGGGCCTGAACAAAGGGAGGCGCCTCCTCGAAGCGGCCGTGGCATTCGAGGCAGCTCTTTTCCGCCACCATCGGGAGCATGTAGCGGAAGGTCTGCTCATTTCCGGTCTGGACGATCCGGTAGGTCTCCGCGATCTTCTTCGACGCGAAGAGCCCGAGCATCTCGGCCTCGAACCGGTCGGGGCGGTTCTCGGGGTTGCGGTAGCGGAGCGAAACCTGCCGCACGTAGTAGTTGCTCCCCTTGGTCAGCCGCTTGGCCACGTTGGTGGCCACCACCTGGGGGACGAGGTTGTAGTTCTCGTTGGGCTCCCCCTTCACCACGCTGGAGATGTACTCACGGGTCTCGATAATCTGCCGGGCAATACTTCGGGCATTGTCCACGGCGATCCGGTCGATGAGGGACCGCTCCCGGTGGTAGACGAAGAAAGCGGCCGCCAGGAAGACGAAAAGCAGGAGGAGCGACAGTATGATATTGAATTTGGTGGTGATCTTCAGATTGGCGAACCAGGACATGGGGCCTCCGGCGTTGCGTTACCCACCCAGTATACCCGGAGCTCGGCGGGTAGCAAGACCTTAACGGACTACCAGATGTACTCCCGGGCAGTCGCTCTCTTGTCGTGGCCGTGGAGGATGTGGAGGACCCGCAGCCCCTTGAGCTTCACCGGAGACAGGGATCCCAGGGGAATATAGACGATTTTCTTCCCCATCCGGGCCGCCATCTGGCGAAAGAGGCTCCGGGGGGGGCGGGCCGCCACGTACACCACATGCTTTTCGGGGGAGTAGTCCAGGGCCGCCAGGAGGAGCACCTCGGCCTTGGTGCGGGCGAAGGCGTAGTCAGGGTCCCGCCAGACATCCATCATGCGGCGGGGGGGGTAGGAGAGGAGGAAGCCGCCGTACTCGCAGCGGCAGATGCCGGGACCCACGATGTTGTCGGCCGGGGAGGTGGCGTAGAAGGCCATGTCCGACTCCTGGTCGTGCTCCCCAAGCCAGGTCATCCGGTAGGGGAACTTCCGGTTATCCCGGTCCTCGTCGAAGATCAACACCACCCCGCCGACGCCCCCCTTGGCCCGCTGGCTCTCCCGCACATAGATCCGGCCGTCGGCCAGATTGCGGAGAGTCTCCCGCATGTCGATCCCGTCCAGGAGCGAGGCGGTGAAGGGCTCGGTGCGGGAGAGCTCCTCGGAGAGCTGCAGGGCCCCCTTCTTCTTCAGGAACCGTCCGTAATCCTCGATCACCACATCCTCCGGGGGGTAGGAGCAGATGGAGGGGTTGTCGAACCCCTCCAGCCACTCGCCGGGGCGCTTTTCCTTCTTCCGCTTCAGGAATCCCAGGTGTGACAGCCCCTTCTGCCGCTTCTGCCGGGGACGGAAGCGGATCCGGCGGCTCCCCCCCCAGATCTCCTCGGGGGAAATGGCGAGGGTAGGGAGGTCGGCCTCACTCCGCTGCCAGTGGTAGCAGGTGGCCAGACGCCAGAAGGCATAGGCGAAATTGTCGTCGATGCACCCCCGGGCCGCGGCCAGGAGCTGGAACAGATCGGGGAGGAGCATCCCGCCGGTGAGGGCGTAGTTGCGGGCAAAGCGGAAAAAGGCCCGCTTCTGCCAGAGGTGGATCGGCTCGCCGGTCTCCTGCCGGTAGTGACGGGCCGCCTCCTGGAAGAGGTGAAATATGATCCGCTGCCGGTCGGGAAACTCCCCCTCCCGCCCCGTGTGGCGGGCGCTCCGGTCGATGGCGTGGCGCAGGAGCTCCTCCTCGGGGATATCCCGCTTCCCCCCCGCGATGAGCTCCAGGGCGCTGAAGCGCTTGCGGAGCGTGGCCCCGCCGTCGGCGGGCTCCGGGGGAAGGGGGCTCCGGCGCAGCTCGTACACCGCCGAGAGGAAGGGAAACTCACCCAGGATCTCCCGGACCGAATCGGGATGGAGGTTGAAGAGGGCAACCCCCTCGCGCCTGACCCGCTCCAGGGGAGCCGCCTGGGGCCGGCCGAACTCCTCCTTAACCCGCGCCAGGTGGAACATCCCGCAGATGAAGAGGATGCGGCCGTGCTCCCGGGCCAGCTGCTGGAGCCGAAAGGCCATCCCCTGCTCCCGCCGCCGGTCCTCGTGGCCATGGGGGAATTCCGCGCACGCCTTCCGGTACTCCTCGTAGTAGGGAGTGAGACCGATCCGGTGAATGGCGTAGGGGTCAGGCAGGGGCTCGTGGTGGAGGGGATAGGAGTCGGTATCCACGTCGACCATCTCCACGGGGATGCCCATCTCCCGGCCGAGCCGCGCCCCCTCCACCAGGGGGTCCGCCGGCTCCACGAGGAGATAGACCGTCTCCTCCCCCTTCTTCGCTTTTGTGCCGTAACGGAGCACGGATATCTCCGGCAGGCGGGCCACCCCCCGCTGGAAGGGGGCCTCCAGGGTCGGCGGCAGCTCCAGGGCGATGCAGTCGGGCTTCACCCGATGCACCGCCTCGCGCACAAGGTGGGCGAACTCCATCCGGTAGTGGAGGACGGGGAGGGCGTGGACCGGGCCGAACTGTTCGATGTGGAGACGGTGGGGCATGGCTATTCAGGGTGACTTTAATAACGTCAATTGCTTATGTGAAGAGCTTGCGAACCTTGTTATACCCGACCAAGTCTTTGAACACCTTGTAATTCCGTGTCTCTTTTCGGACGCGACCGGCAGGGATCGCTGGATTTATTCTGAGGCTGGTCGCGAATGAGAGAACATTGCGAGCCGAAGGTTTGCGTCCCATATCGGCGGCATGCCACGCCTCAGAAGGAATCAGTGCTTCGGTAGCCCAACGGTCTGCATCGACTTCATGGGTATCAATGCCTGCCTGGTCAAGGTCGTCGAAGAAGGCCGTAGCCTCTCCATCGAAATGGAGTGCAATATGCGCCAGTTCGTGGCAGAGCGTGAACCAGAAGTTATCCAGTCGATCATGACGCAAGGTCAAAGCAACAAGCGGTGAACCATCCAGCAGCATGATGGCGGCACCGTCCAGATGGGTATGGGGGAGGTGCGTTTCCACAACAAAGTGGATACCATTCTTCACAAGGAATTCCCGCGCAAGAAGAGGTCCTTCATCCAGATAACTCAGACGAACAAGGTCACGGACAAAGTCTTGAGTAACGGTGCCCGGCTGATACTTTGGCACCCTTTGCTCCAATGCCAACAGTGAGACCCGAATCCGCCACGCAGTCAGCGCATAACCGTCGGCTTCACTTCCCGAGCGTACATGCTGGCGCAAGAGAACAGGCTGTAAAGCATCGAAGCCGAGGCGTGCAGCCCACGCGCCAAGCAAATCACCAACCTGTTTCTTTGCTTCGGCAGGGGTCCCCTGGAAATCAGGTAGCCAGTTTCTCTTGAGCATCTCCGCCAGAGGGAAGCGCTCCCATTCAAACCCTTCGGGTGCCCGTGCAATTTGGGCACCCGGCTCCCTAAGGAGCACCGCCGCAGGTATTCCCAACCCTTCGTGAAGCTTGCGGATCATGCTGATGCTCAGAGGGCGCTGGCCTGACAACACCTCGGAAACTTTGCTCCGACTGCCGATAAAGGGGACCAAATCCTTCTGCTTCAGCCCTATCTGCTCCATCCGGAACTTAATGGCTTCCACCGGATCGGGCAGATCGATGGGATGGGCCATCTTCTCGTACAGCTCCACCAGGGTAACCAGCAGCTCCAGCTCGTCCCCCTCGGGGGTGCCCGGATCGGCGTCCATCAGCTCGTCGATGCGGGCCAGAGCTGCTTCGTAGTCAGTTTCGTTCTTTATGACCTTGGGGATCATCACACCACCTCAACGTCTGTCGCGTCGTATTCCCTATGTGTACCAATGAACCGGATCAGAACAACCGCATTCTTGTAGCTGATCTTCACCACCAGCCGGTACTTGTTGCCGCAGATGTTGAAGACAACCCGGCTGTCCTTGAGTATGCTGGCGCTGCGGTACTGGGATTTAATCTCCGCCGGATTTTGCCATGCAGCAGCTTCAGCCTCGGCGTACCAGGTCTTCAGGGCATCCTCGGCGTCAGGAAATCTCTCCCAAAACTCGCGCAGGGTTCTTTTGGCGACAACTCTCATTTTTTGTATATCAGTTCCCGGTCAAATATCAACAAGAAACATTCCCATTTTGGGAAATATTTCCACAAGCCCTTTCAATTCCGTATCAAACCTAATTTGACGTTTTGTTGGCCCCAACAAAACGTTCCGGTGGTAATCGCATCCAGATAGCGTGGCCAGATGGGGGGAAAATGCTCCTTTCGCCCCGTTCGAACAACAATCATTCGGCCGTTCTTCCAGCCTTCATCACGGCCACGTCGAGCTGCGAACGGAACCCTGCTAACTCGCATTCGCGGAGCTTGGTGAAAAACATGTTGTAGTCCTTCGGCGTGACCATGTTGAACTGGTAGCGCGTTGCAATGCCGCTACCTTTCAGCCACTCATTCAACCGCTCGAAATGCTGACGTGCAAACTCGTGCTTCTTCACGTTCTCAACCACAGGATCGGCAATCTCCTCGTCTCCCTTGATCTCCACAACGAAAATTCGGTCTCCCTGCTTTATGAAAAGATCGGGGCTGAAGTCGCCTCGCTTTGGGGTATTGCCCTTCTTCCAGGCGTACTCTACAGCGTAAAAGCCAACATGAGTGTTTTTGAGCCAGGAATCCAGCTTCAAGGAGTTGGCGCGTTTCGTCAGCTCGCGAATGAACTTCCGCTCCGGAGTGGCATCAGCAATGACAAGGTTGGTTGGCGTCTTGAAATCGGCAGCATTTGCCACGGCCGCGCGCCCGGCAGAAAAGTCGCCATCTTCATCAGCGACTTCCCTGAAGAATTCCTGTTGTTCGTCCAGCAATGTGGCTTCGCAGTCCGGAGGGAAAAATACCGTCTTGCTGCCGCGGCGTAGTTCCGCCGCACTGCAGCTCTCCGCCTGTCGCTCGGCAGTGCTCTTCACGACCAACGCCGTTGGAGAAAGTTTGTAGACTACCCGTTTGGCACTCTTGCGCCGTAGCGGGCCGAGCGCTTGCAGAAACTTTTGACGGTTGTCATCCGTGATGCGGTCGCCCTTTATTCCGGCACGTTTCAGGGATTCCCGCACAATAGCCTCGCATTTCTCCAGCGGGAATTTCTTCGCGTAGTTTGTCCAGTTTTCCGGATCCTCCTCCGCTGAGCTCTCGGTATCGATAGCTGCAAGCGCGCGAAACATCCGCTCCGCCACGTCCTCAATACCGAAGGTCTTGTATTCAACTCGGCTTGTGAATTTGAAGTGTTCACCACTCACTGCCCGCTCAAACTCCACCGTTACATCCTGTGCCTCAACCTGCGATGGGATATCCACATAACCCTGCTCCAGGAAACGATACTCTCCCTTCATGTGGTGTTCGCTGGCCTCGGGGTTGCGGGTATAATCCAGATGATGCACCGTGAAGTTGCATGGTGACTTCGTGAGTATTGAGGAAGTAAGGCGGCGCTCCACTTCCAGGATTTCGTTCACAAGATGCTTGATCCGCCCGGACCAGGCATCGTGGTTGTGAGGTGTCCTGTCAATAGTAGACACTCCCAACTCAAGCGGCGGCCGTGTTTGTGCAGAAGTTCAGGGCAAACACGGCCGGGGCCAGATAGCCAAGGCGCGAGTGGCGTCGTTGGCGGTTGTAGAATATCTCGATGTATT
>NZ_JAUQXO010000060.1:0-28731 GCF_030834625.1 Geobacter sp. | reverse complement strand
GAAGAGAATAAGAAAGGAGACGGTCATGAGAGCGAGAACGGCAGCCAGCACACTGGCAATGGTAATGGGGAGCGTAACGTCGGCTCTGGCGGCATCGGGGGCACGGGAAGACAACAGCGGCGTGTTCGTATGGATTTTCCTCGGCTTCTGCGCCCTGATCATCGTGGCCCAGATGGTACCGGCAGTTCTCACCATGCTCGGCATCGTCAAAGGGGTGAAGGAGAGCTTTGGAGAGAAGGTTGAAGTAAAGAGCCACTGAAGCGGAAGGCAACCGCCGCGGCACCGAGATTGGGCGCCCGGTACAGGAGAATCAATGGAGCCGCAGAACCAGTGAGGCCGTCCCCCATGAGCGGGAGACGGCCTCTTGTTTGTCGGACGCCCGGTTTTCTCATTCTGCCTGGAGGGATGCGATGAACGCCTGGGCAATGGATTTCTCCATGTCGCGGACCAGCTTGTCGACATTCGCCTGGACAGTGACCAGTTCGTCGCTCAGTCCGGCAATGGCCCTGGCGTTAAGATTGTGCTTCATGAACAGGACCTGGTCGTGGAGTGGGGTCAGGGCCGGATCAAGTTTGGCTTCGGCCCTCTTAGGAGGAACTTTTATGGAGTGGCTCTTGTGTGGAAGGTTGCGGGAAACGGCAAAGAAAGGTAATAGTGGGGGACGGATGACGCGTGCAGACCCATGCCGCGTATCTCACTCCCTTGTGAAAGGAAACCGATTTCGCCATGCCACGAGCCGCCGCAAAGAAAGCCTTTGTCGATACCCTGTGCCGCGAGAATCCCGAGTACGCCGAGGTGCTCGCCCTCTTTAGCGAGTTGTATGCAGCCATCGAAGGGAGGGAGGGGGAGACCGGTCTGACGGTCACCCTTCCGGAAAGTCAGGTGACCGAGCGTTTGAGTGGCGGGGTTCCGCTTGTCTCTTTCGATGCCATTGCCGTTGATCGCGAAAAGGCGATGGCGTTCATTGGGACGGTGATCGACGTGATGCAGCGGGTGGGGAACGACGGCGGCGAAAGCCTGGAGCGGCTCCGGGAGGCCCTTGCCGACGGGAAAGCCGACATTCCGGCGCTTCTGCGGGGCTGCCTGGCCCGCGAGCGTCGGGCCATCCTCGAAACGGCCCTGGCGGTGCGCATCGACCCGGGGCTCCTGGAATTCGCCCTTCACACCCCCCTCAGGACCGCCCTTGAACAGGCGGCCGAGGGGGTCGACCCGGCCCGGTTTGCGGGGTGGGACCGGCACGTCTGCCCGGTCTGCGGCTCGCCGGCGGCCATGGCCGAGCTGGTGGGGGAGGAGGGAGAGCGCCACCTTTCCTGTTCCACCTGCTTCAGCCGCTGGACCTTCAATCAACCCGCCTGCCCCTTCTGCGGCAACGACGATCCGGAAAAGCTTACCTATTTCACAACGGGCGACAGTCCCCACCGGGTTGATGTTTGCCTTGCCTGCACCCAGTACATCAAGACCCGCATGTCCCCCTCGGGGAGCGCCGAAGTGCCGCCGGAGCTGGACGATCTGGCCACCGTTCTTCTGGATCTGCTGGCGGCCCAGGAGGGGTACCGACGGGGCAGATGATTATGTTTTTGGTGCGGTTTTGTTTCCAGATTGTTTTTTTCATTTGGATCGTCAGAACTTCTTCCGTTGCAAGGCCTTCGTTGGGCCTGAACACCTTCCATCTTCAGTGATCGGTAGGGGCGAAGCAAACGCCTTACCTGCTTCGCCCCTACCTTTCCACTCTTTCTTCGTTGTCAAACCACCGATACATTCAATCCCTCCCTTTTTGTGCCTCCATCTCTCTGTTGCCTCCCTTTGTTACTATCCTGTAATTTTAATGGTTGCCATTTGTCGCTTATAAAATGCAACGTTGTCGAGACAAAATGATACATCGCGGGACAAAATGATGCATTGATTGATTGCCAAAATCAGCTGCTGATCGAAGCTGTACCGTGCTTTGGTGTAGATAATTTTAGTTTTTCCAGGTTGTTATTCGATTAGCTTGAAAGATTGGAGTCGTCTCAGTATCTGGCATATATGTTGATGTATACGAGCATGAGATGCCTTTAAAATTAGATATTATCAATCAAAACACGACCAGTCCGGCTTTCCGGACAGCTCCGAATCGGGACACAATACGAATTATCGACATGACAGGGGGGGGTATGGGAAAAAAAGCGGTGCTTCGTGACGGTGTATCACGGAGGGATTTCATCAAGACCTGCGTCGCGGCCACAGCCGTCATGGGGCTGCCGTACAGCATGCACACGAAGGTTGCCGAGGCTGCCCAGCGGGCCGGCCGGCCGCCGGTCATCTGGCTCCACTTCCAGGAGTGCACCGGCTGCTCCGAATCGTTGCTTCGCTCTAATCATCCGGACGTGTCATCGCTGATCCTCGACACCCTCTCCCTCGATTACCACGAGACCCTCATGGCCGGTTCGGGGTACCAGGCCGAGAAGTCGCTCCACGACTCCATGCACGCCAACCACGGCAAGTACATCCTCGTGGTGGAAGGGGCGATCCCCACGAAGGACAAGGGGATCTACTGCAAGGTGGGAGGGGTGACCGCTGTCGATTCCCTTACCAAGGCCGCCGAGGGGGCCGCCGCCATCATTGCCATCGGCACCTGCGCCGCCTACGGTGGCATCCAGTCTTCCCCCCCCAACCCCACCGGCGCCGTGGGGGTCCGGGACATCATCAAGAACAAGCCGATCATCAACATCCCCGGCTGCCCGCCGAACCCCTACAACTTCCTCTCCACGGTCCTCTACTACCTGACCTTCAACAAGCTCCCGGAGCTCGATTCCCTGGGTCGTCCCAAGTTCGCCTACGGCCGCAAGATCCACGAGCACTGCGAACGGCGTCCCCACTTCGACGCGGGTCGCTTTGCCGTTGCCTATGGCGACAAGACCCACGCCGAGGGGTACTGCCTCTACAAGCTGGGGTGCAAGGGGCCTGCGACCTTCGCCAACTGTTCCGTGCAGCGCTTCAACGACGCCGGGGTGTGGCCCGTCTCGGTGGGTCACCCCTGCATCGGCTGCACCGAGCCCGATATCCTCTTCAAGAAGCCCATTGCCGAGAAGCTGCAGATTCATCTGCCGACGCCTCCCGACACCTACGCTCCGGCCGAACTGGGGCAGAAGGGGCCCGGCGTGAGCCCGCTGGCCACCGGGGTGGTCGGCATCGCCGGCGGCCTGGCCCTGGGGGCCGGCACCATGCTGGCAAAGAAACTGCCCAGCGGGGAGGAAAGCCATGAAAAGCACGAATAGGCGCGACTTCCTGAAGCTCATGGGGCTCACCGGCGCCGCCTGCCTGGCGAGTGCGGCCCCCCTCTGCGCGTCCACGGCCCCGGCGGGGGAGAGCAACACCGCCATCGCCATGCTCTACGACGCCACCAAGTGCGTCGGCTGCAAGGCGTGCATGGCGGCCTGCAAGCGGGTGAATTTCGACCAGAACAACCTGGGCTACGAGCACCTCGCCACCGACACCGACAAACTCTGGGACGCCCCCAAGGACCTCTCCGGCGACACCCGCACGGTCATCAAGCTCTATAAGGAGTCGGACACCCGGTTCTCCTACGTGAAGCACTCCTGCATGCACTGCACGAAGCCGGGGTGCGTATCCGCCTGCCCGGTGAAGGCCATGACGAAGGACCCGGTCACCGGCGTGGTTGCCTACGACAAGAACGCCTGCATCGGATGCCGCTACTGCCAGGTGGCCTGTCCCTACAACATCCCCCGCTTCCAGTGGACCAAGGCCATTCCCCAGATCGTCAAGTGCGATTTCTGCAAGGAGACGAACCTGAAGGCAAAGGGACAGCCCGCCTGCGGCGAGACCTGCCCCGTGGGGGCCATCGCCTTCGGCAACCGTAAGGCTCTGCTGGCAGAAGCGCACCGGCGGATCACGGAGAACCCTGACCGCTACATCGGCAAGGTGTATGGCGAGAAGGAGGTGGGGGGCGGCAATCACCTCTACCTGGCCGCCTTCCCCTTCAAGAAGCTGGGGCTCCCCGAGTTGCAGGAGGAGTCGCCGGCCGCGCTCTCGGAGCATATCCAGCACACCATCTACAAGGGGTTCATGGCCCCGGTGGCCCTCTACGGGACCCTGGCGGTCATTGCCCTGAAGAACAAGAAGGGGCAGGACAAACTCGGGCACGGGGAGGACGACTAAAATGGGACACCACGACGAATACCAGGTTCAGCCCGGCAAGATCTTCACCAAGCCATTCTTCATCCTCCTTGCCCTGGTCGTGATCGGCTTCGGGCTCATCGCCTACCGGTTCTTTGCAGGCGTGGGGGCCGTGACGGCCCTATCCGACGGGTTCCCCTGGGGGATCTGGATCGCCTACGACGTGGCCACCGGCACCGCCTTTGCCTGCGGCGGCTACGCCCTGGCGCTCATGATCTACATCATGAACCGGTGGAAGTACCACCCCCTGATCCGCTCGGCCATTCTCACCAGCGTCTTCGGCTACTGCCTCGCCGGTTTCTCCGTCGTGGTGGACCTGGGGCGCTACTGGAACGCCTACAGCTTCTTCATGCCGTCGCGGTGGCAGCCCAACTCGATCATGTTCGAAGTGGCCCTCTGCGTCATGTCGTACTCCACGGTCCTCATCATCGAGTTCCTGCCGGCCATTCTCTACACCCTGGAGCACAGCAAGTGGCGGTGGGTGCGCGAATCGGCCCACTGGCTCCATCCGCGCCTCATCTCCAACGGCGACGCCCTCCACTCGGGCCTCCTGGCGGTGGGCAAGGTGGCGGGGCACGTGCAGGTGCGGCTCGACAAGGTGCTGATCTTCTTCATCGTCCTCGGCATCACGCTCCCGTCCATGCACCAGTCGTCCCTGGGCTCAATGATGATCATCGCCGGCGAGAAGCTCCACCCCCTCTGGCAGACCGGTTTCCTGCCGCTCCTCTTCCTCATCAACTGCATCTTCATCGGCTATGCCACGGTGATGTTCGAGTCGATCCTCTCCTCCTACGGCTTCAAGAGGGCCTTCGAGGTGCATGAGCTGTCGGGCATCGCCCGGGTCGTACCGTGGATCGCCGGGCTCTGGATGGCGGTACGCTTCGGCGACCTCATCTGGCGGAACCAGATCCCGAGCATCTTCGCCTTCGACACAAACGCCTTCTTCTTCCTGCTGGAGGTGGCCCTCATCGGCACCGGCGCCTTCATGATGCTCACGAAAAAGAACCGTTTCTCCCCCCGCGAGCTCTTCATCTCCGGGGCGCTCCTGATGCTCGGCGGCGGTCTCTACCGCTTCAACGTCTACCTCATCGCCTTCAACCCGGGCGATGGGTGGAGCTACTTCCCGTCGGTGGCCGAGTTCATGATCACCGTCGGGATCATCGCCTTCGAAATCCTCGGCTATCTCGTCCTCGTCAAGATCTTCCCGGTCATGCCGAATCCGAAGAAGCACTTCGAGGAAGAGGTGGAGGAAGAGGCTGGCGAGCTGGTTGGCGACGCAGTGTCTGCCCGGGTGTTTGTGGGTAAATAGGGAAGTTCACCCGTAGGGGCGGCCCCGCGTGGCCGCCCGCCTTTTGCCGGTGAGACCGGCAGGGCAACCACTTGGGTTTGCCCCTACAAATCATCGAATATCATTCTGGAGGAATACATGTCCAAACGCATCACCATCGACCCCATCACCCGGATCGAGGGTCACCTGAGAATCGACGTGGAAGTGAACGGGGGGCAGGTTTCCAAGGCCTGGTCCTCGGCCCAGATGTGGCGGGGGATCGAGACGATCCTCAAGGGGCGCGACCCCCAGGACGCCTGGTCCTACGCCCAGCGCTTCTGCGGCGTCTGCACCACGGTCCACGCCATCTCCTCCATCCGCTCGGTGGAAAATGCCCTGAACGTGGAAGTGCCGCTCAACGCCCAGTACATCCGCAACATCATGATCGCCCAGCACTCGGTGCAGGACCACATCGTCCACTTCTACCATCTGTCGGCCCTGGACTGGGTGGACATCGTCTCGGCCCTGAAGGCCGACCCGAAGAAGGCGGCATCCATCGCCCAGAGCGTCTCCGACTGGCCGGGGAACAGCGAGAAGGAGTTCAAGGCGGTCCAGGACAGGCTCAAGGCCTTCGTGGGGGGCGGCCAGCTCGGCATCTTCGCCTCGGGCTACTGGGGGCACCCGGCCATGAAGCTGCCGCCCGAGGTGAATCTCATCGCCGTGGCCCATTATCTCAAGGCCCTGGACTACCAGCGCCGGGCGGCCCAGGCCGTGGCCATCCTCGGCGGCAAGAACCCCCACATCCAGAACCTGGTGGTGGGGGGCGTCGCCACCGCCATCAACATGGAGAACATGGCCGCCCTCAACATGGAGCGGATCGCCTACCTCCGCACCCTCATGGAGGAGACCCGCGAATTCGTCCAGAAGGTCTACTACCCGGATCTCGTGACCATCGCCTCCTTCTACAAGGAGTGGTTCAGGCACGGCGCCGGCGTCACCAACTACATCGCCGTCCCCGAGTTCGCCGAGGACACGCGGAACACGAAATTCGCCCTGGCCGGCGGCATCATCAACGGCGGCGACCTGGGCACCTTCAAGCCCATCACCAACCATCAGGATCAGCCCCTCATCCAGGGGATCACCGAGGGGGTGGCCCACGCCTGGTACGAGGGGGCCGACTCGCTCCACCCGTGGGACGGGGAGACCAAGCCCGACTACACCGACTTCCAGGAGAACGGCAAGTACTCCTGGTGCAAGTCGCCGCGCTTCAACGGCAAGCCAATGCAGGTGGGGCCCCCGGCCCAGGTCATGGCCGCCTACGCCTCCGGCAACCCGAAGGTGAAAAAGCTCGTGGACGACGCCGCGGCCAAGCTCGGGATAGGACTCAAGGAGATCCACTCCACCATGGGCAGGCTCTTCTGCCGGGGCGTCCGGGCCCACGTCATGGCCGACCTCTCCCTTGAGTACCTGGACAAGCTGGTGGCCAACGTGGGAAGGGGAGACTCCACCTACGCCAACCACACCGAGATTCCCAACGGCGAGTACAAGGGAGTCGGCTTCCATGAGGCGCCCCGGGGCTTCCTCTCCCACTGGATGGTCATCGACAGGAAGAAGATCAAGAACTACCAGGCGGTGGTCCCCTCCACCTGGAATGCGTCGCCCCGGGACGAGCAGGGCGTGGCCGGACCCTACGAAGCCTCTCTCGTCGGCAACCCCGTGGCCCAGCCCGACAAGCCCCTGGAGGTGCTCCGCACCGTCCACTCCTTTGACCCCTGCATCGCCTGCGCGGTCCACACCATCGACCCGGCAGGGAAAGAGATCACGAAGGTGAAGGTGCTGTAGATACATTTAGTAGGGGCGCCGCTTGCTGCGCCCGCCTCAGACGTGCATCAGGGCGCAGCAAGCGGCGCCCCTACGGGAGAACCAATGAAAACCCTTATTTTCGGCGCCGGCAACCTGATCCTCTCCGACGAGGGATTCGGCGTCCACTGCATCAACTATCTGGAACAGCACTATGACTTTCCCGAGGACGTGGAGCTCTTCGATGGCGGCACCCTCGGGATCATGGTCACCCACAAGATCGAGGAGGCCGACCGGGTCTACATCGTCGACACGTTGGAGACCGCCGGCGCGCCGGGGGAGGTCTTCCGCTTCGAGAAGGAAGACATCATGCTGAACCGCCTGCCGGTAAAGCTCTCCCCCCACCAGATCGGCATCCAGGAGATGCTCTTCATCAGCGAGATGCGTGGGGGATGCCCGCCGCGGATCAGTCTCCTGGGCGTGATTCCCGAAACCCTCGATGCGGGGAACGAGTTGTCCGCTACCGTGGGGGAGCGGCTTCCCCAGGTGGCCCGGCTTCTGGTGGATGAACTGAAGGAGATGGGATATGCCGTTCGCGAGAAGGGTGAGGCGGCGCTACAGTAAGTCAAAGGAGACCGTAATGTTCGGAATTGGAATGCCTGAAATGATGATCATCCTCGCCATCGCCCTGGTGGTGGTCGGCCCGTCCAAGCTCCCCCAGCTGGGGCAGTCCCTGGGCGGCGCCATCCGCAGCTTCAAGAAGGGGATCAACGAGGATGACGTGAAGGTCGTCAACAAGACCACCGAGGCCTGACTGACTCCGGGCCGGGAACTATGTATGCAACGCAGTAACGGAAAAGGAGCCATGGGCTCCTTTTTTCGTTCCGCAAGGGGGATTTCCCCATGTCAATTGACATGGCTCAGAAGCACGGTATATGAGAGGGTGAACCGAGCGCCCGCCCACGATACTCTCTTCCTGGCGCCGGAGGGGAAGTGTGAGGGCATGATAGATGGATGATACTAGTCGGCAGGGGGATGAACAGTCCCGCAACGTGAATGTTGATGATGTCACGGCCCGCAGGATGGCCGAGGATGCGCTCCGTGAGAGCGAGCAGCGAATCCGCCGTTTGGGCGACAACCTCCCCGACAGCTTCATCTACCAGTACACCCATGATGCCGACGGCTCGCCGCGGTTTCTCTATGTCAGCGCGGGAATTGAACGGCTCAATGGCGTAACCGTTGAGGAAGTTTTAAACGATGCCGGAGCACTACACCGGCAGGTCGACCCCGAGCAGTTCCCCGCACTGGTGGAGGCTGAACAAGCCAGCGCCCGCGATCTCACCACCTTTGCGATGGATCTGCGACTGCGCCGCCCCGACGGAGAGTGGCGCTGGATGCAGGTGCGCTCAACCCCGACCCGCACCCCTGACGGCCGTATCGTCTGGGACGGTGTGCAGACCGACATCACCGACCGCAAGGAGCATGAGCGGGAGTTCAAGCGCCTCAACCGCCTCTACTCGGCCCTCAGCCAGGTCAACCAGGCCATCGTCCGCATTACTTCACGGGAGGAACTGTTCCAGGAGGTGACCCGTGCTCTGGTGGAGTTCGGTGAGTTCTCCATGGTATGGGTCGGTCTGCACAACCCCGTCACCCACAAGGTTGAGGTGGCAGCCCAACAGGGTGATGAAACCGGCTACCTGAACGGTATTCACGTCTTCGCCGACGACCGCCTCGAAGGGCGTGGCCCCACCGGCACGGCCATTCGCGAGGGGCGCCCCTATGTCTGCAATGACTTTCTGAGCGATCCGCGCACGGTGCCGTGGCGCGAGTCAGCCACCCGTGCCGGATGGCGTTCCTCCGCGGCGTTTCCCCTCCGCTTGGGCGGGGACGTGTGCGGCGCCCTGATGGTGTATGACCGTGATGCGAACTTCTTCGGCGAACGTGAGGTGGCGCTGCTCGAGGAGGTGGCGCTGGACATTTCCTTCGGGCTCCTCATCGTGGAGCGCGAAATCCTGCGCAATCAGACGGAAACGGCCCTTCGCAGATCCGAGGAAAAATTCAGGGATATCTTCGAGAATGCACCGGTCGGCATCTTCCAGTCCACCACCGCTGGCAGGTTTCTGAGGGTCAACATAACCCTTGCCGGAATGTTTGGCTACGGGTCTCCCGAAGAGATGATCGCGGATGTTACGGACATTGCGCCGCAGCTATTCATCACGCCCGGGCAGCGCACCGAAGTCATCCGTTTAGCCCTGGAATCGGAGAAGTTTGCCCGGAGCGAGGTCGAGTATCGCCGTAAGGATGGTTCGTTCTTCATTGCCACCCTTTCCATGCGTGTTGTGCGTAGCGACAACGGAGACATTGCATTTTTTGAGGGTTTCGTGGAGGACATTACCGAGCGGACGCATGCGGAGCGCGAAATAATTCGACTCAACACTGACCTTGAGCAACGGGTCAGGGAGAGAACCGCCGAGCTCGAGGGTGCCAATTCGGCCTTGAAGCAGGAGATAGAGTACCGGAAAAAGGCGCAGGAAGAGGTTATCCGGCTGAACCTCGATCTCCTTCGGCAGAAGGCGGCCCTTCAGGCGGTCAACAGGGAGCTGGAGAGCTTCAGTTATTCGGTTTCCCACGACCTTCGCGCGCCGCTCCGACATCTTGACGGGTACAGCAGGATACTTGAGGAAGACTGTGCCCTGAAGCTCGACGAATCGGAGAGGAAATATCTCCGGCGGATCCGCACCGCCGCCGCCAAGATGGACCGCCTGGTGGATGCCCTGCTTCAATTGTCACGGATGACACGCACGGAAATAGCCCTGCATCCCGTCAATCTTTCGGCCATGGCCAGAGGAATCATGGAGGAGCTTGGCCGGTCCGGGCCGGACCGGAATGTCGCGGCTACGATAGAAGACGGTGTTGTGGTCAAGGCCGATCCCCGGCTCATGCGGATTGTCATGGATAATCTTCTCGGCAATGCCTGGAAATACACTTCACAGAAAGAGGGGGCGCTCATCGAGTTCGGGACCACCGAGACTCGGGGGAGACGCGTCTGCTTTGTGCGGGACAACGGGGCCGGATTTGATATGGCCTATGCGAACAAGCTGTTCGGGGCATTCCAGCGGCTGCACCGGGAAGATGAATTTGAAGGGATCGGGATCGGATTGGCCACGGTCCAGCGCATCATCCACCTCCACGGCGGGGAGGTCTGGGCCGAGGGCGTGGAAGGAGAAGGGGCAACGTTTTATTTCAGCGTGGAATGAAAACGGGATTACATGCCGATGCCGACGATCGCGGTGCCGCAGTCGGGGCACGCCCCATCCTCTATCCGGTTCTTCTCGATCAGGTAGCCGTAACGCTCGATCAGAAGCGTCGCGCAGGATGGGCACCAGGTATTCTCTCCCCCTTCGCCGGGAACATTCCCCTCGTAGACATAGCGCAGCCCCGCCGCCTTGCCGATGTCGCGGGCCCGCCGCAGTGTCTCCACCGGCGTCCGGGGGCGGTCGGTCAGCTTGTAGGTAGGGTAGAACTGGGTCACGTGCCAGGGGGTGTCTGCTCCCAGGTTGTCGGCGATGAAGGAGGCGATCCCCTTCAGCTCCCCGTCGGCGTCGTTGAGCCCCGGGATGATGAGGGTGGTGAGCTCGATCCAGATCCCCTGTTTCCGGTATTCGATGATGGAATCGAGGACCTCGCTCAGGCGGGCGTTGACGTAGTCGCGGTAGAAGGCGTCCGTGAACCCCTTCAGGTCGATATTGGCCGCGTCCAGGTACGGTGCGACCGCAGTCAGCGCCTCCTTGGTGATGTAACCATTGGTGACGAACACGTTCAGAAGCCCCGCCTGACGGGCGAGGCGGGCGGTGTCGTAGGCGAACTCGAAAAAGATGGTCGGCTCGGTATAGGTGTAGGCGATGGAGCGGCACCCCGTGGCCAGCGCCTTTTCTACAATCTCTTCCGGTGACTGTGGTACCCCAGTGACGGGGGCATTGCGGGCCACTTGGGAGATGGTGTAGTTCTGGCAGTGGTGGCAATGGAAGTTGCACCCCACCGTGGCGATGGAAAAGGATTTAGTCCCCGGCAGCACGTGGAAGAGGGGCTTCTTCTCGATGGGGTCTACGTTCTCGGCAACCAGCTTGCCGTAGACGAGCGAATAAAGGGTTCCTCCCCGGTTTTCCCGAACCGCGCAGATGCCCCGGGCACCGTCGCCGATCAGGCACCGGTGCCGGCAGAGGCCGCAGCGGACTCGGCTATCGCTCTCCCGTTCATAGAACATTGCTTCTTTCATGGCATCCCCCCGACGCTCAGAGCGTCACGCCCGGCCCTGAGGCAGGACCTTCCCGGCGAGTCTGGCAACTGACGCAGCAGGGGGCGTAGGGAGCCACCCTGAGCCGCTCTTCGGTGATCTCAGCGCCGCACTCCACGCATAAGCCGTAGCGCCCCTCCTTCAGCCGGCCCAGGGCCTCGTCCATCCGGGTCAACTCCTGTCGGCGGATGTCGGCCACGGCCATGCCGGTGTCCTCCAGCACATCGATGAGCCCCTGCTCCCCCACATCCTGGGGAAATTCATACTGGCTCTGCAATTCTCCTCCCACGTTGTCGAACAACTCCCGCCGCACCTCACCCCACAGCCGCCTCTTCTCGGCCAGCAGCAGTTCTATAAGCCGTTCCTGGCGCTCTTTGGACATCCGTGTCATGTGTCTTCCTCCGAATCTCCCGTGATGGAGCCTTTTCGGGTATACTTACGGTCAACAGATAGAATGAAGTATACCACTTATCTGGCGGTCAACCCATGAAGCTCGCCTTGAAGCCGGAAGGTGCAGCGGGACCAATCCATGCGAAGGGATGACAGGATACGGCACGGCATCGCCCAGGAAGCGGCGCGGCTCATGTACGAGGAGGGGGTCCGTGAATACCGCGACGCCAAGCGAAAGGCTGCCCGGCAGTTCGGCCCGGAGAAAGCCCTTTCCCTCGGCTCCCATCTCCCGTCAAATGCCGAGATCCACGGGGAGCTGCAGCGGCTCATCGGCCTCCACGAAGAGGGTGTGCTGCCGGAACGGCTACTGCGCCTGCGACTTGCGGCCCTCAGATTGATGGAGATCCTGGAGCCGTTTCGACCGTACCTGGTCGGTTCGGTTCTCACCGGCGCGGTAACGGAACGCAGCGACATCGACCTCCACCTCTTTGCCGATTCCCACGAGGAGGTGGAGGATTTTCTCCGCGGGGAGGGGATAGCGTACGAACAGGAGGTCGTCACCATTCGCCATGGCGGGGAATTCTTCGAGTATCCCCATATCTACCTGGAGGACGAGGGGGTGGTTGTCGAATGCACCGTTTATCCCCTTGAGGACATCCACCGGATCCCCAAGAGCAGCATCACCGGAAGACCCATGGAGCGGGCAACCGCCAAGAAGCTGAGAAAACTCATCGCCGATGAGGGGCAACCCCCTGAGTGAACGGGCGAGACTAGAAAAAGTACATTGAAGCAGTTTATCTGCGACACCTGCCCTGCGCACCGCGACGAGGGTGAGGTGATCATAGATTATGAAAGGAGCTGTCATGTCCACTGTAGTTGAGCGATTGAAAGCGTGCCTGGAGAGCGGAGCATGGGACCCGGCGCTTACGTCAGAAGCGATTGCGGAGATCAGTGAGCTCCGAAAGAGGCAGAACGAACTTGAAATGGTTCTGCTCATGCTGGTGCGAACAGGATGGCCGTGGCAGGAAGATGGCGAACCCAATGAGATGTACCGTAACGGCAAGGACGGCTATGTCTCAGCCATGGGCGAGGCGAAGGAGTTGCTGGGCCTGGGACACCTCAGCATGATCACCAGGACCGAGCCGAGAACATGAAAACCCCTCGTGTGCCTCCGGAGCCTGAGCAGACAAGGTCCCATTCCTGAAGCGAAAAACGCCCCGCTGGGTTTGAGCCGGCGGGGCGTTCAGTGCTCCAGTTCCTTCGGTAGGGCCATCACACGCCCCATCCTGGTGAATGTCCCCGTGCCGGTGGTGAGAATCTCCATGCAGTCGCTGAAGATCTCCCCAGTTAACTGGTATGACAGGTGCAGTTCAACAGGGTTTGTTGGCCATAAATTCTGTTATTTGTAATGGTTTTATTGATAATTTATGGATTCAATCATTACCAATAGTGACAGATATTAGGCATAGCATCGACACAATGTTTGCAGACATTTTAGATGCATATACAAATTAAAATTAAATATGCTAATTTGAAATATAATTATGTATTTGCAGGGAATTAATTTGGATCATGTTACGGGTAAAATGTGACGCTAAAACAGTACATGCTTAGAGTTTAAGTATTTTAAATAGTTGTTCCAGCTTTTATAGCTTGACTTTGTTCTTGTGGAGCTGTTACGGTCATTAAAGTTCAGGGATAATCCTGGATAAAACAGACAAGAAGGTTTAGGAGAAAGTACGCACATGGTAAACGGAACAGTAAAATGGTTCAACGACAGCAAAGGTTTTGGTTTTCTCGAGCAGGAAAACGGCGAAGATGTATTCTGTCATTTCTCCGCCATCAGTGGCGACGGATTTAAATCCCTTGTTGAAGGCGACAGGGTAACGTTTGACGTAGCCAAGGGCCCGAAAGGGCTTCAGGCTGCAAACGTAACCAGAGTCTAATCACAGGACTCTAGTCGGCACAAAAAAAGCCCCGGAGAAATCCGGGGCTTTTTATTTCCACAACAAGTGCTGCCATGCAGTGCGTGAAGGTGTTTTGCGGGAAGGCAGAAGCATCAAAGGAGGACAATCAATGATGGCCATCAACAAGAAATTACAGGATATGGCGGTTTTTATCGAATTTCTCGTGGGTTCGGGGCTCGCGATCTTTTTTCATATGGTTCTCCATAACGAGCAGGCCGCCTATGTCATTTTCGGGATCGGGATTCTCCTGTCGCTCGTCACCTTTCTGGTGCGTGAGGATATAGAAAAGGCCCGGGCAAGTCTGCTTGAGCAGTACCACCATGTCCATGAAATCCCCTTTGCCCTGGCCCAGATCCATGATCCGGAATGCCAGGTCAAGGCCCAGGAACTCATAGATGGCACCAAGAGAACCATCACGCTGTTGCAACAGGGCTACATCCCGCTGGATGAGACGGAATTCTATCTGGAAGCGGCGAGGGTTTCCGACCAATCACTGCGCCAGATAAAAGCAGTCGACCCTCTCACGGCGGGAAGGGGGACACGGGGGGCGCTCATCAATTTTCACCAGTCCAACCTGCGCGCTCTTGACCGCGGTGTCCGGGTCACCCGCATCTTCGTCATCGGCCGTGAGGATCTGTCAGACCCTGAGTCCCAAAAGGTTCTCCTCGCCCAATACCGGGACAATATCGACGTGAGGATTGCCTATCGTGACGAATTGCCGACGGCCAGCGATGGTCGTGATACCAGCAGTTCCTTTGACTTTGCCATCTTTGATGATCGTGTGGTGATCAACGTTTATGCTCAGTCAGGCAAATATTACGGCCATAAGACCAGCCAACCGGGTGAAGTAGCCAAATTCCTGCACCTCTTCAAACAGATCGAGAACAGCACTCACGCCATTGCCGTGGAAAACGACAGGGTCGTTCTGGCTGCCGATGTTGTCGCCCTGGCGTCCTGATCTAAGCACTCCCCCAACGGCAGATTTTCGAGGTAAGTCCAAATATCGTGAGTTTCGCATGACAGATGCATTCAGATGACGTGCTCATTTAATCTTCATGATAGCTTCGTGTAAGATACTCCTGATCTCGCCCCAGACTTGTTCCGTTCCTGTCTTGAGTTCTTCCCACTCATCATCGCTGGCGGTAGATATGCCTTGCAGTTTTGCCGCGGCCTCATCCCGCTTGAGTTGCAAGGTTGCGATTGCATTATGAAAATCAAACTTCGTCTCGGGTGTGGCACTTTCTGCCTTGTCCTTGAGCACATCAATCTGGTTATCCCATTCGACCAACTGTGAAGAGAGTTTTTCGACGTACTCTGTTCGCTTGTCCATGATAGTAACCTCCGTTCTGTGTCCGCAGTGATCGGCCGCGACATTTGGTACTTGTACAGGCTTGCTCAGGCACTCTGCCGGCGGGAGCACTCCCGCACCAGTACGAAGGTAATGCTTCCGCCGCAAATCCCTCGGAAATTGTATCAATTGTTCAGCTGATTTCCATCGCAACCCCGGAGGTGCATACGATTGCCTGTGCAGAGGGAAGTGAAGTGGCCTGTCAACCGTAGACAGGACACTCATGTTGCCTTGGCATCACCAGCTTCTTCATCATCTACCTGAGCCAGCCCCGGCACTGGGATATACCCATATGGATACTACTGGACAACTGAAAAAGAAAAAGCCCCGAATTTTCGGAGCTTTTTGTATTGCTTTGGATGGTGGCAAACATTAAATGGCGGAAGCACATGGGAATCGAACCCACCGAGGAGATTTCTCATCCCCCCCACCGGTTTTGAAGACCGGGCGGCCCACCAGCGACCGACGTGCTTCCAGATTTACTCCTGTTCCAAGACGCTGATTCAAAATAGGATATTTCACCTCACAACACAACCCCCATCTTCCTGCTGCAAGACGTCATGCTCCCTTCCTGAGCGATTCAGCAGCGTTTGACGCAGATGTACCTTGATGTAAGAGGTATTAAATGGTATCAATTTGCCAGATGTGTGTGGATGTTGAGCCGTTAAACCCGATTGCATCAGCCCATAAGTATTCTATGGAGGATCTATGCGACTTAAACAGGTACGAAGGATAGGAACACTTTCTCTTATGGCTTTTCTCGTTGCGCAGGCGGCTTTTGCCGCGCCGAAAGGGTCTGCGAAGGAGGAAAGTCCCGAGGCGGCGATCAAACGGCTTTTCCCGAAGCTTCCCGCGTCGGGGGTGAAGAAGACCGATATCGACGGCTTCTACGAGGTGGTGGCTGACGGTAACGTGCTCTACGTTAACCTGAAGACGGGGCATGTGTTCGTTGGCGACCTCTTTACCCGGGAGGGGAAGAACCTGACGGCTGAGGCACGCAGCCGCCTCACCGCAGAGCGCTACAAGCTCGTCACTGACGCCGACAAGGAGAAGGCGGTGAAGGTGGGGAACGGGAAGCATGTGGTCATCGAGATAACTGACCCCGACTGCCCCTTCTGTCGCAAGATGCATGAGTACTGGGGAAGCCGTCCCGATGTGACGCGCTATGTTTTCTTCCTTCCCCTCGCGATGCATAAGGACGCCGAGAAGAAGGTCCGCTATATCTTGTCGGCCGAAAATAAGGAGCAAGCCCTCTGGGAGGTTTATTCGGGGGAACTCGACAATAACCGCGAGAAGCTGAACAAGCCCTATGATGACAAGGGACTCCTCAACGCCCACAAGGCCGTGGTCGCCAAGCTCGGCATCCAGTCGACCCCTGCCTTCTGGGTTGACGGAACCTTCGTGAACGGCGCGAATATTCCGCTCATCGAAAAGGTGATCGGCAAATGCAAGACACGGCCCGGGGCGGCTCCCGGCACGCCTCAGGTCTGCGAGGACGAAGAGCAGGGGAAGTAACCATGGAGCAGGTTGACCGGCTGTGATCCCGTTAAAGGACTATAATCCGACGCGACGCTTTCCCTTGGTGAGCGTCGCTTTTATCGTTCTGAATGTCCTGGTTTTCATCCTTGACCGCATTTCTGGTCACTACGAGCCTCTGCTCATTGAAACCGCACGGGGGCTGGTCAGGACGAGGCAGTTTGTCGGCGGACTCTCCGCCGACTTTGCCCTTGTCCCGGCGGTCCTCACGTCCCACCCGTTCCTCGCCTTGCCCACGGTCTTCAGCTCCATGTTCCTCCACGGCAACTGGCTCCACATTGCTTCCAACATGCTCTACCTCTGGATCTTCGGCAATAATGTGGAGGATGTCCTGGGGCGCATGCGGTTCATCGTCTTCTATTTCACGTGTGGGCTTGTGGCTGCGCTTGCCCAGGTCTTGAGCTCGCCCGGGTCCGAAATCCCGATGGTGGGTGCGAGCGGCGCCGTTGCGGGGGTCATGGGGGCCTACCTCCTCCTCTTTCCCCATGCGCGGATTCTGACCCTTGTGCCGATCATTTTCTTCTTCACGTTCATCGAGGTGCCGGCGTTTATCATCATCGGCTACTGGGTGCTTCTCCAGTTTCTCAATGCCAACTGGCTCGGGGGAGGTGAGTTACGGGGCGGGGTTGCCTATTTTGCCCACATTGGCGGGTTTGTGGCCGGGGTGGTTTTCATGTGGCTCGCGGGGATGGGTCGCAGTGGCGGATACCGACGCCTGTAGGTGCGATTACGGCTTCGTCTCGAAACTATGGAAGCGCGGGGAGCCGAACCATCCCTCCTCGGCGAGGCGATAGCGGTAGGTAAATCTGATCCTGTACGGGAGTTGCCCTTCCTTCACGGGAATCCGGATGGTGAAGGGCGCGATTTCATCCAGGGCGAGCTGGTGCGGGAAGAAGAAAAACGTTCCTTCTGCAAAGATTTTCCCGTCGACATTGAGGAGAGCCGCCGTAAGCTCCGGGTCGCTGAGGTAGTAGTAGCTCTGGTTTTTCATGGTTCCGCTGATGGTAACGCCCCCATTGTCGCTGGTCGTCTCCCAGGAGATCATAAGGTCGTAGAAGGAGTAGCTGTTGTGGTAGGTGCGGTCGGGGATAGTGGACCGTTCAGCGGCGGCGCATCCGGTCATGAGGGCGAACAGTATCGTCAACGTAATGCCTCTGAATCCCATGGGGGGTCCCGTATCCTGCGGCTGTTTTGTGTCAGCCCTGGGCGGACTGGCAGGTCACGGTTTCACTATGCCAAAACTATGCTATTATTCAACTATTTAATTGTGCGCAGATCCCGTGTTGCGCGCTTGTCCCGCGGAGGTACTGTTTGGAGTCAGTTTTAGGCGAGTTGGCCGTCATATTCCTCCTTATCCTCGGCAACGGCTTTTTTGCCGGTTCCGAGCTTGCCATAATCTCTGCCCGCAAGAGCAGGATTGCGCAACTGGTCGCCGCTGGCGACCAGAAGGCGAAGATCGTCGAACGGCTCCAGGACGACCCGCACCGATTTCTTGCCACGGTCCAGGTTGGGGTGACGCTGGTGGGCTCCCTCGCCTCTGCCGTTGGCGGCGCGACAGCGGTTCGTTACCTCAAGCCCTTGCTCGCGGCGAGCCCCGTCGAATTCCTCCGGCATGCCGCGGAACCGATCTCCATCGGTATCGTGGTTGTGCTCATCTCCTACTTCTCGCTCATTTTTGGCGAGCTGGTCCCCAAGACCGTCGGCCTTCAGTATGCGGACCGGATGGCTCTTCGCGTGGCCAAGCCGATCTACTTCATGGCGCGGGCGGCGGGGGTGATAATCAGCTTCCTCACCTTTTCCAACCGGGCGGTCCTTGCCATCCTGGGGATCAAGGCTGAGGGAAACCAGGCGTTTATAACCCGCGAGGATGTCCAGCATATCGTGGCGGAAGGCCACGAGGCGGGCGTTTTCAGCTCCACCGAGCAGGAGTTCATCCGCAATATTTTCGACTTTACCCATACCTGCGTCCGGGAGGTTATGGTGCCGCGCACCCGCATCGTTGCCCTTGACTTGGGACTTGCGCGCGAAGATTTGGTCACGACGGTGCTCGACAACAAGTACTCCCGCTACCCGGTTTACCGGGAGAGTATCGAGAACGTCGCCGGTTTCATCCACGGCAAGGATCTGCTGGGGGGGATCGTGACCGACCCCGGCTTTGACATCGAGTCGATCATCCGCCCTCCGTATTACGTTCCCGAGGGGAAGAAGGTTAACGATCTGTTGAAGGAGATGCAGCGCAAGCGTATCCACATGGCTCTGGTGGTGGACGAATACGGCGGAATCAGCGGCCTGGCCACCACCGAGGATCTCCTGGAGGAGCTCGTGGGGGAGATCGAGGACGAACACGACATCGGCGAGCCGGGGAGCATCCAGCGGCTTTCGGACGGGAGCCTCCTGGTGGACGCCCTCGTCTCCATCAGTGATCTTGCGGAGCATCTGGAAGTAAAGCTTGAGGCTGATATCCCCTATGACACCCTGGCGGGGCTCATTCTCGACCGGCTCGGCCGTTTCCCGGAGAAGGGGGAGCGCGTGGAGTGGGACCGATTCACTCTCATATGCGAAGAGGTGAAAAAGACCGCTGTCGTCAAGGTGCGGATCGTGGAAACGGTGCCGCCGGATTCAGCCCATGAACAAGGCGGGGCTGCTGAGGATAAGGATGGATAGGGGACACTTCTACGCGCTGGTGGCATTTTTCTTCTGCGCGATCATGTTTTACGTGGTCTATGCCATTGTGGCGCCGTTTCTGACCTCCCTCGGCTGGGCCGGGGTGATCGGCGTTCTCACCTTCCCACTCTACCGGCGGCTGCGGGCACGACTCGGGGAGAGGGACACGGTTGCTGCCGGTCTCATGACCCCTGCCGTGGTTCTCACCCTCGTGGTCCCGTTTGTGGGGCTCACCTTCTTTCTCGTCCAGGAAGCGGCCATGGCTTATGGATTTCTCGAAAAAATCGCCGCCGACGGCGGCAAGTCCATCGTAGAGAGCGTCCAGAATCATCCCGTTGTCAAGCCGTGGATCGCTCGGATCGAGGACTACACCGGGCCCCTGAGTTTCGAGATCGACACGAGGCTTCTTCCCGAGATGAAGGAAGTGGCGGCAAAGGTGCTCGGCTATTCCAAGGAGATTGTCAAAAACGTCTTCGTTTTCACCATCAAGCTGATCCTGATGGTGATCACCCTCTTTTTCATCTACCGTGACGGAGAGCGCATCCAGCGGCATGTTCTTGCCATCGTCCCCCTCACCGCAGCCAACAAGGATATCCTCACCGATACGATCCGCCGCGTTTTGAAGGCGGTCATGTACGGCGTATTCCTCACCTGTCTCGTGCAGGGTGCCCTGGGGGGGATCGGGTTCTGGGTGGCAGGGCTGCCGTCGCCCCTTCTTTTCGGGGCCATCATGGCGGTCTGCGCCCTCATTCCGGTGGTGGGGACGGGGCTTATCTGGCTTCCCGCCGCAATTTATCTCCTTGCCAACGGTGAGATCGTGAGGGGAATCGGACTTATAATCTGGGGATTCGTGGCGGTGAGTTCCATCGACAACGTGATCAGGCCTTTTTTCATCAGCGGCAAGGCAAGGCTGCCGGTCCTGGTCATCGCCATAGGTGGCCTCGGCGGCCTCGCCTCCTTCGGCCTCTTGGGCGCCGTGGTGGGGCCCATCGTGCTGGCGCTCTTTCTCGCGTTGTTCGAGATGTATCGGGGGGAGGTTGAAGCAGGGGAAGGTGGGAAAGCGTAGGGGCTCTTCATGGACTGCCCCTACGCGCTGGATGCCGTGGATTGCTTGTCGCTATGGAGCCCGATGTGCCGCCTTGGCCCGCCGGTTACCGATGGTGACCGAGGTGAGGATAGAGATGATGAGCACTCCCACGATGGTGCCGAGGGAGAAAATGATGGGTATGTGGTAGACATCCACCAGCAGCATCTTCGCTCCCACGTAGACCAGGATGATGGAAACTCCCAGCTTGAGATAGACGAACATATCCATGACGTTGGAGAGGAGATAGTAGAGGGACCGCAAACCCATGATCGCGAAGACGTTCGACGTGTAGACGATGAACGGGTCATGGCTCACCGCCAGGACTGCCGGGATCGAGTCGACGGCAAAGATCAGGTCGCTGGACTCAATCATGACCAGGGCCAGGAAAAGCGGCGTGGCAGCCCTGATCCCCCCCTTGTTGATGAAAAAACGGTCATCACGGATCCGCTTGGTGATCGGTACGAACTTCCGCACGAGCCGGATGAGGAAATTTTTCTCCGGATCGATCTTTTCGTCCCCCCCAAAGGCCATCTTCAAGCCGGTTACCACGAGAATCCCGCCGAAGACATAGATGATCCAGTGGAACCGCTCGATCAACTCGATGCCGGTAATGATGAAGATAGCCCGCAGGATGAGGGCGCCAATGATACCCCATTTCAGAATCTTGGGCTGGTGTACCTTCGTGATGTGAAAGAAGGAGAAGATCATAATGAAGACGAAGAGGTTGTCCACCGACAGGGACTGCTCGATCAGGTAGCCGGTGAAGAACTCCAGCGCCTTCGTGGAGCCCATCTCGAAATAGATCCAGACGTTGAAGGCCAGCGCCAGGGAGACCCATACCAGGGTCCAGGCGAGGGCCTCGCGGAATTTTATCTCGTGACTCTTGCGGCTGAAAAGTCCCAGATCGATGACGAACATCACGAGGATGATCGCCCCGAAGCCGAGCCACATCATGGTTTGCAGTGACATGAAATTCTCCGTGGATAGTAGTCGTGCTGGAGGATCCGCGGGGACGACCCAGGGGCCATCCCCGCGGGGGAGGGTGTCAGAAAGTTCGGTTGTAGGCCATCTGCTCAAGCCGTGCGATCCGCTCCTCCATGGGGGGATGGGTGGAGAAGAGGTTGAGCAGCGAACCGCCCGTGAGGGGGTTCACGATGAAGAGGTGGGCCGAGGCGGGGGTCGCCTGCTGCATCGGGATCATTTGCGATGCCATCTGAAGCTTCTTGAGGGCATTGGCCAGGGCCAGGGGATTGCCGCAGATGCGCGCCCCCGCCTCGTCTGCCAGGTACTCGCGGGAGCGGGAAACCGCCATCTGGATCAGCATCGCGGCGATGGGGGCGATGATCGCCATGGCGAGCCCGCCGATCATGCCGCCGGCCCCTTCCTCGTCGTCGCTGCGGCCGCCGCCGGACATGGCGGCCCACTGGAGCATGTTACCGAGCATGGAGATGGCGCCCGCGAAGGTGGCGGCGATGGTGGAGATGAGGATATCGCGGTTCTTCACGTGGGCCAGTTCGTGGGCCATGACCCCTTCAAGCTCTTCCGTGGAGAGGATGCGGAGGATTCCCTCCGTGGCTGCCACTGCAGCGTGATTCGGGTTGCGCCCCGTGGCGAAGGCGTTGGGACTGTTGTCGGGGATCACGTAGACCCGCGGCATCGGCAGCCCTCCTTGGGTGGCCAGGCGGCGCACCATGCCGTAGAATGCCGGGTTCTCCGCCTCGGTGATCTCCCTGGCTCCGTACATCTTCAGGACGATCTTGTCCGAGAACCAGTAGGAGAAGAAGTTCATGGCGCAGGCCATGAAGAAGGCGAAGACCATGCCGGACTTGCCGCCGATGGCGCTCCCCATGGCCACCATGAGGAGGGTGAGGAGGGTGAGGAGCAGGGTGGTCTTGAGTCGGTTCATCATGGTTCGATTCCTCCTGTTGCGCTGACAGCATACTCTGTCTCCCGTGACAGGCAGTGGCAGGCGCATTTAGGGTTTTGCCGGGGCAAATAAAAAAGACCTTTACCCGCGGCGTTACTTAGCCTTGGATAAAGGTCTTGCATGCTTCGACAGAAGTCGGAAGCCCCTGGCCCGGGTGTCTCCACCGTGGTGACGGGCGTTGGGTCGGCCTTATTGTGGCCGATTGCTACTCCCCTTTAACTGAAAGAATGGTAATGATTCCAGTTTGCCGTGTCAAGGGTTTTCCGCAAAGGGGCTCGCATCCTTGCTTTTGGCCGACAAATCCTATAGCATCCACCCTTTGCGGGCGGTTTCAACGCCCGGCGTCCTTGATTTGACATCCCTGCTTCATCTCCCTGGAGGACTTGTGGATACTGCCGTTTTGATGACCACTTTCGGCATCATTTTTCTCGCCGAGCTGGGGGATAAAACCCAGCTCACCGCCATGGCCCTGGCCATCCAGTATCCCTGGAAGAAGGTCTTCATAGGCATTGCCGCCGCCTTTGCCCTGCTGAACCTGGGGGCGGTTCTTGTCGGCAAGATTCTCTTCGCAGTCCTTCCGCTGTTCTGGGTCAAGCTCGTATCGGGGGGGCTTTTCCTCTATTTTGGCATCACCAGTCTCCGGGGCGGCGAGGACGATGACGAGGGCAAGGAGAAAACGGCCTCGGCACGGGGGCCGGTTGCAACCTCATTCGTCATGATTCTTCTGGCCGAGCTTGGGGACAAGACCCAGTTGGTCACCACGAGCCTGGCGGCCCAGTACCGATCGCCCCTGGCCGTTTTCACCGGATCCACCCTGGCCCTCTGGCTCGTCTCCCTCATCGGCATCTTCCTGGGGCGGCAGCTTATCCGCTTCGTTTCGCTGTACACTATTCAGAAGGCGGCGGGGGTCCTCTTTCTTGTCTTCGGGGCTGCCGTCCTCTTTCAGGCCTTTGCCGGCCGCTGACCGATTGCTTTTTCGGCATCACAACCGTACAATGAATGCCGGATTCCTATCCCAGCAGAGAGCCTGATGTCCGATAGATACGTCGAAAAATCCTTTCTCTACCTCGTTGCCCTCTCACTCCTTCTCCACGCGGGTCTATTCGCCCTGATCATCCTGTTTCCCCAGGCAAAGCCGGTGCTTCGGCAAGAGCCGGTCATGATCGACCTGGAGGATATTCCGGACGTGCTTCAGGAGAAAACTCAGGCGGATTCAGGAAGGGAGGCTCGTCGTCAAGCCGAACAGCCCCATCGGGTGCCACGGGAGACGGCGCCGCGGGGAGACCGGGAGCGGGACCGGGTTGCCGCACTGCCGCCTGTTGCGAGGCCTGTGCCGCAGCGGCCTTCTGCGCCATCCCAGGCCGTGCCGCAGCCCCATCGAGGCGAAGAGGCGGGGCCGCCGGTTGAAAGCGGCAGGACGGGGGAGATTCCGATTCGGGAGGCTCCCCGCGGCGGAGGGATACTGAAGCCCCGCGCACCGGTGGACGCGCCTGATCTGGCCCAGCTCATGCCGAGCGCCCAGCGGCTTGCGAAGATAGAAGAAAGTTATCGGAAAAAGTACCGGGATGATGTGGCGGAAGGGGATACGAAATTTCTCGATACCGACGATATTCAGTTCGGTTCGTTCCTGCGCCGGTTCGAAAATGCCATCTACGGGGTCTGGCGCTATCCCCAGGAGGCGGCGCGGCTCGGCATCGAGGGGGTTACGCCGGTGAAAATAACCTTCAACAGCAGCGGTGCCATCGTAAAATATGAAATTCTCCAGAGCTCGGGGAGCAGAATTCTCGACGACGAGGTGCTGAGAACCCTACGGCTCGTGGGACCGGTTGGTCCCTTTCCCCGGGGGTACAACCGGGACGAGTTCCACCTCATCGCCTTCTTCCAGTATGGCATCGTTCGCGGGGCAAGCAGGTCGCTCCGTTGACCGCCGTCAACACTGCCTGACGCCCAGCCGTTCCCGCAAATATTCCTCAAATTCCGCGTTGAATTCTTCCCGCTTGAGTGCCATGTCGACGGTGGCCTTTAGGAATCCCAGCTTGTCGCCGCAGTCGTGGCGCTTCCCCTCGAAGAGGCAGCCGTAAACCGCCTCGTCCTTCGAGAGCTTGAGGAGTGCGTCGGTGAGCTGAATTTCTCCCCCCTTGCCCGGTTCCTGCCGTTCCAGAATCGGAAATATCTCTGGGGTGAGGACATAGCGGCCGATGATGGCCATGTCCGAGGGGGCCTCCTCCCGTTTCGGCTTTTCCACCAGATCGGTAACCTCGAAGACGCGGTCGGTGATCCGGTTGGCCCTGACGCAGCCGTAGGAGGAGATGTTCTCCATCGGCACCTTTTCAAGGGCGAGAACCGGCCCCCGGTACTTGCGGTAGACATCCAATAGCTGGCCGAGGCACGGTTTCTCGGCATCGATGATGTCGTCGCCGAGGAGCACGGCGAAGGGCTCGTTCCCCACGAACTCCCTGGCACAGAGGATGGCGTGGCCAAGTCCCATGGCCTGCTTTTGGCGGACGTAGAAGATGTTCACCATCTCCGCGATGTCCCGCACTTCACGAAGCGTATCGTTCTTCCCCTTTTCCTGGAGGAGTGCCTCAAGTTCGAAGGAGATGTCGAAGTGGTCCTCAATGGCCCGCTTGCCGCGACCGGTCACAAAGAGGATCTGCTCGATGCCGGCCGCCACTGCCTCTTCCACCACATACTGGACCAGGGGTTTGTCGATGAGGGGAAGCATTTCCTTGGGCGAGGCCTTGGTGGCCGGAAGGAAGCGGGTGCCGAGGCCCGCTACGGGGAAGACAGCCTTTTTTACCTGCATCGGTGCACTCCTTGCGTTGTCGTCGTTAATGGTCTTCGGTCCGCAGCCCTGCCACGATGTCCGGAATATGCTCTTCCCTTCCCATGGCCATGATATGGACACCATCGCAGAAGGGTCGCGCTGCTGCCGCGAGCCGTCGGGCGATCGCCACCCCTGCCTCAAGGGGGCGCTCGGTGTCTTCCAGTTCGGCGACGAGTTCGGGTGGGACCTTGAGGCCGGGGATGTTTTTTGTGATGTAGCGGGCCATCCCGGCCGATTTCAGAAGGATGATGCCGGCAATGACCTTCACCCCCAGGGGACGTACCGCCTCGGTGAACCGGGCAAGGCGCTCGGGCAAAAAAATCGCCTGGGTCTGAAAGAAACGGGCACCCGCCGCCGCTTTCTTGGCCAGTTTGGGGAGGGTGAGGTCGAAGGGCTCCGCTTCCGGCGCCGCGGCTGCCCCCGCGTAGAACGAAGTGGTGCCGTGCAGGGGGGCGCCGGAGATGTCCTTGCCGGAGTTCAGGGCGGCTATGGTCTGGAGAAGCTGGACAGAATCCAGGTCGAAGACCGGTTTGGAACCGGCGTGGTCACCGAAGGAGATGTGGTCGCCCGTGAGGGACAGGATGTTGGTTACACCAAGGGCAGCGGCGGCCAGAAGTTCGCTCTGAAGGGCCAGACGGTTGCGGTCCCGGCAGGTGAGCTGGAGGATCGGCTCGATCCCGTCCCTGACCAGGAGGGCAGCTGGAGCAAGGGGGGAGATCCGCACGTTCGCTCCTTGGTTGTCGGTCACGTTGACGGCATCGACACTACCTTTGAGGCTTCGCGACTTTTCCATGAATTCGCCGCAGTCGCAACCCTTGGGTGGGCAGACTTCGGCCGTGACGACAAAATGGTTCGATTCGAGCTTTTCGCGGAGGGTTGAGGACATGGTGTTTGGGGTACTCATTTGTCGAGTTTCAGGCTTCCGGGTCTGATGTTTCTGGCAAAGTCGCGGGGAGGGTTCGTGGTGGCGAGGGGGGCCTGTTCGCCCCGGTCCCGGAGTCGGAGGTAAATCTGGTACCAAGCGCACTCAGCGTCGGCGTTCACCTCGCACCGCCCCTCGTCCATGCCGCCGCAGGGGCCGTTCAGGAGCCCTTTGGGGCAGATAGTGACGGGACAGATACCGGCCGTTTCGTTGAGGAGACAGTGGCCGCAGAGAGAGCAACGCTGCTCGAACTGGCCAAACCGGCGGATGTTGCCGAGGAAGAGGGTGTCGAGGCCGGCGACCGTCAGTCGGTCAGATCCGGCAGAGACCGACTGGACACCGGCGCCGCAGGCGAGAACAAGGAGCGCTTCGGCGCTCTTCACCATTTCCCCTTTGGCCCTCAGATCCCGCTGGACCCGAAGCATGTGGCATGCCTCGTCTATCACCAGGGAGCCGGTCACTTCCTTGCCGGCGGCGGTGAGGTCCTCCTGCATCTGCCAGAGTTGTTCCTCTCCCCCGGATTTGCAGACCGTCGCGCATTTGGCGCAGCCAATCAGAAAGACCCGGGAAACGGGCCCCAGGGCGGCGAGAATTTCGGTGAACGGTTTTTGTTTGCTGACGATCATAGAAAATCCTGGACTGAGGACCAGGGACCAGTAAAGGCGGCTGAATTTACCGGGTACTGGCCACCGTTTTTTGTGCCGCTTCCAGCGTGTTGTGGAGGAGCATGGTGATGGTCATGGGACCGACGCCGCCGGGTACTGGGGTGATAGCCGATGCCCGCTGGGCGGCCGCTGCGAATTCCACGTCACCCACGAGTTTTTTCTCGCCTACGCGGTTGACACCAACATCGATGACCACCGCTCCTTCTTTGATCCACTCCCCCTTGATCATCTCCGGAATCCCCACAGCGGCGATGACCACGTCGGCCGCCCTGACCTTCGAGGGCAAATCACGGGTTTTCGAGTGGCAGATGGTGACCGTGGCATGCTGCTGGAGGCACATGAGTGCCACCGGCTTGCCGACGATGTTGGAGCGGCCCACGACGACCACCTCCTTGCCTGCCAGGTCCACGCCAGCCTCCCTCAACATGACCATGATGCCGTAGGGGGTGCAGGGCTGGAAGGTGGGCTTGCCGACCATGAGTCGGCCGACATTGTAGGGGTGAAAACCGTCAACGTCCTTGGCCGGCGAGATGGCCTCCAGGACCGTGTCTGTGTTGATCTGTTTCGGCAGGGGGAGCTGGACGAGAATGCCGTGGATGGTCGGGTCGTTGTTGAGCCGGTCGACAAGGGTGAGGAGCTCGGCTTCGGTCGTCTCTGCCGGGAGCGTGTGCTTGACCGAGTGCATCCCCACGTCTTGGCAGGCGTTCCCTTTCATCCGGACGTAGACCTCGCTGGCCGGGTCTTCCCCCACGAGGACCGTGGCGAGGCCCGGAGTGATCCCCTGTGTCTGGAGCTTCTTGACCTGGGCGGCGATTTCCGCCCTTAACTTGGCGGCAATGGCTTTTCCGTCAATGATAGTCGACATGCTGCGGCTCCTTTGCTGGCGAGGTCGGATCTACACCGCTAATGAAGTGAACAATCATGAAATAGTACGGAAGCATCGCGGAGTTGTAAAGATTTATCACCGGAGGCAAAACCAAAAATCCCCCGGCTTGAGCAGGGGGATTTTTGGGATGGTTAAGGCTAAAATGTATGGTAAGCCTGTTTAAGCCGCAGCCGATGGACAGCCGGAACAGCTGCCGCCCGAGGCGCAGGTCGGAGCTTCGGATTTTTTCCCGCCGCTGTTGTACCCTTCGGCGTACCACCCCCCTCCCTTGAGGGCGAACCCTGCTTGGGAGATGAGTTTCTGCACGGGGCTGCCGCACGAAGGGCACTCCTTCGCCGGCTCGTCGGAAAACTTCTGCCGCAGTTCGAACTGCTTGTCGCACGCGGTGCACTGGTATTCGTAGAGTGGCATTACATAACCTCCTGCATTAATCGTTTGATTCACTATAGTAATTCACCCCGGAATTTGTCAACCCCGAGTATGAACTGTAGCGCGATAAGATAACTTGCCCTCCGAAAATGAGATAATTCGCCGCCAAAATTTGTTTAACCCTGTCAATTTTGGTTTAACTTCATCCTTCCAGGGAGTCCCCTGGCAATATTGCCGATCCCATATCTTATTTCCCGCTCGCCCACAAAAAATGCCCCTGAGGGGGACCTCAGAGGCATTGCGAACAGGGTAAATCCTTATTCAGTGGCTCGGCATGTAGCTGGTTTCCTCGCCGAAGAAATTCCCGCGCTTGATGTTGATCCGCGTCCTTGTCCGCATGTTGTCCGACACTACGAATGCGCGGCCTTGCCCATCAACCTGGATATTGAGGGTGATGTCGTTCTGTACTGAGGTGTCCTGTCAATAGTAGACACTCCCAACTCAAGCGGCGGCCGTGTTTGTGCAGAAGTTCAGGGCAAACACGGCCGGGGCCAGATAGCCAAGGCGCGAGTGGCGTCGTTGGCGGTTGTAGAATATCTCGATGTA
>NZ_JAUQXO010000059.1:0-60206 GCF_030834625.1 Geobacter sp. | reverse complement strand
CGGCAAATAAACAGAGCAATTAAGATGCATAGGCAGCACAGGGGTGCTCGAAGAACTTTTTCACTTTGGTTCGGTTGTTCTGTAAATGCCGCATATGCTTTCTGGCCTTTGACTCAAGTTGCTTGGCATTTTGTGCCCGTTTCCCTGAATGGACACGCCCTTTCAGGCTGTTGTTGAGATACTCATCAGGATTCAGTTCCGGTGAATAGGACGGCAGGTAGAACACTTCGATCTTCTCGACTTCTGGATGACCTTCAGAAGCAACTTGGCGGGAAGAAAGACGAGCTTGCCCGTCTCCAGGAAGCATATCAGCACGACAGGAACAGGGATGCCCGTGACGAGAAAGACCGGCTGGTGGCAGAAGTAGCCTCACTGCGCCAGAAAATCGAGAACCTGGAGAAGGACGCCTGCGCCTTGAGGGTGAGATTGGCAAGCTGAAGGTGCTCAAGGAAGAGATCGACCGTAAGCTGACCGAGAAGACCTCCTTTGAGCAGAAGGAAAAGTTGGTCAAGTTCCTCCGTAACCAGGTTTTCAAGAACGTATCAGCCCAGCTCTCGGAACGATTCCGGGAGGAAATCAGCCTACGCGCCGACCGGATCTACCGTACCATCGCCGAGGCCGATGAAGAACTGGTCTGGGGCGAAAACTACCAGATCGTCCTGCGGGACATGGCGGACGGCGCGGTCCGCGAACGGAGCGACGACCAGCTCTCCGGTGGCCAGACCATGAGCGCCGTGGTGGCCCTGCGGCTGGCGCTGCTCCAGACCATCGGCGCCCGCATCGCCTTCTTCGACGAGCCGACCTCCAACCTGGATGCTTCCCGTCGTGAGAACCTCGCCACCGCCTTCCGCGCCATCGACGTTGGCCGCGAAGAGGTCACCGAGCACTGGTACGACCAGCTGTTCCTCATCAGCCACGATGTGGCGTTTACCGAAATCACCGATCAGATGATTCAGTTGGGGGAATAGGCTGAATTTCCAATACTGAGAATTGCAAGTCGAGCACATCGGTCCCAATAGCCAAAAAAAAACCAATATTCAGACTGTTAGGCCTATCCGCGCCAAAGGTCCCTTCCTAGAAACCATACCGGTTTTAAATGGATATTTTTGCTAAATTTCCGCTAAAGTTTCTGTCAGACCATCCGGGCAACCGAGGGGCACAAAGCCACCTATCCACAAATGGAAAAAGGGGCTGTCGAAGTGGCATTATGGGTGAGCCTGCACTACGGAGTGGCTCGTGGCGGAGGGGCCGCCGCCCACGGCGTTCGGGGGGATGTAACGCTCCGCCCCTGTGTGGTCAAGCGCTACGATCCTGACCGCCATGTAACCGCCGTCCTGGTCGGGGGCGAACTTCTCGTCGTCGAACAGGGCGATACCTCGGCCGAGCGCTTCGGCCTGGTGGTCGACATCGGCACCACCACCCTCGTGGCCGCCCTCATCGATCTGGCGGACGGCCGTGAGCTCGCCACCGCCTCGGCCCTCAATCCCCAGAGCCTCCACGCCCAGGACGTCCTCTCCCGCATCAGGTTCGCATCTACTCCCGATGGGCTGGAGGAGATGCGGCGCAGCGTCGTTGAAGAGATCAACCGGCTCATCGCTTCGGTCGTCGGTGCAGCTCGCCAAGGGGGCCATCCGGGCAGGCATCGACCTGCTCCTGCGCCATCTGGGCGTCGAGGCAGGGAAGGTGCGATCCGTCCTCATCGCCGGCTCCTTCGGCTACCACCTGAGGGCCAAGAGCCTCATAGGCCTTGGCCTACTTCCGTCGGAGTTCGCCGGAAAGATTGAGTTCGTTGGCAACACCTCCAAGACCGGCGCCGAGACAATCCTTCTCGACCGGGAGTGCCGGCCGGAGATGGTCCGGCTTGTCGCCGGCGTGGAGGTGGTGGAGCTTGCTGCAGCCGCAGACTTCGATAAAGCATTCGTGGCATCGTTGGGATTTTAAGAATCATGCTCCTTTAGATATGCTTCCTTGCAGTGCTCGGAGCAGAAATAGAGCGTATGGCCATGTTTCTCGATTCTGCTTGAAGCGGTGGTTGCCGAAATCGGCATCCCGCAGACCAGGTCTACTACGATGTAGTCTTTCTGGTAGAGGGGATGGGTTTCCAGGCGGAGATAGGTATCGACAAATTCGAGAACTTTTTCTTCCACCCAGCGGCCGATTGTTTCGTCAGCACCTGAAAGCGGAAAGCTTGCCTCTTCATTCCTCTTGTACTCCATCAATACGGGGAGTATTTGCAGATCGTAGCGTATCGTCAGCTCTTCATCCTTTTCCCCCGGGAGTACCCCGAAATCAAGAGAGACAGTGGCAGGGAAACGCGGCGTGTGGGCAAACTCGCAGGTACAGTGAAAATCTGTACCGGAATGGCGATCGGAAATTACCGCGTTGTCGAACTGGCGAGACAACTCCAATAGCCGGGGATGGACAACCGATTCCAGTACATGCTGGGCTTCAGCGGCAAACCGCCCGCGCTGGTCCAGCATCTCTTTCATTGTACTGTCGATGAGGCGCTGCCTCTCCGCAAGCTCGCGCCGGTGTTCATCAAGGCGGTTGCGAATCTTCTCCTGTAATTGTGCGGTATCTTCCATGATGTTCCTCCTCGGCCCAATGACTGCCAGGCCTCGTCAGTCCCGAAATTTGGCGTGGCACTCGTTGCACCGTTCTTCAGCCTTCCTGAAAGAGGTCCTGGCCCCCGCAAGATCCCCCTTTTTCGCCATGCCTGCCGTTGCCGTTACGTCAGCACCGAAGGCATCGGCTATTTTCTTGAACGTGGCAATTTTTTTCAGGTTCTTGTGGGGCTTTGACTTTTTCAGGTCCGGGATGGTCGCCAGTATCTTCTCGGCCTCAGCCTCGACCGCAGAGGTATCCCCTTTTTCCAGTGCCTCGTTGATCTTGGCCTGGACTTGGGCATACATGGGCATCATCTTGTGGAACCTGTCCATCTGGGCGTCACTGTGGTTCGTTCCATGCTTTTCCCCACCGTGAGCAAAAGCGATGCCGTGGGTCAATAAGAATGCCCAGACCATGAGCATTATTGTCATTTTCATCGTTCACTTCCTTTCCTGAACTGCTTCAGTGTTCTTTCACTTCAAGCGCAAACTCCCCGGTTCCTTCAGCGGAGCGGCCGAGCTTGTCGATCACCTTCCAGCCAACTCTTACCGGCATTCCCGCCTTGAACAGGGATGGGGCCTTCGGCTTCAGAACTGCCGCCATGCCTAAGACCGAGTGGTAAACGTCGCCTTCGAAGGGCTTGCCGTCTCCGCCTGTCATTCTCAACTCTTTGATCTCTACCGGTCGATCGAAGAAGGCGTTCACCTCTTCGACCTCCGTTGCCCCCTTGTCCTTCATGGCGGTGACGCTCAGAAGCCTGGGTGAGGAGGGGGACAGGACAGCACTTTCATCCGGCCTCAGCGGCTGACGCTCCAAGCCGCCATGTCCCATGAATTTCCCAGCATCCTTGCTATCCACGGAGCCGCTCTCTTTTCCTTCGATCTGCACTCGAACGTCCCTGACCTTGCCGAACTGGGAAAGCGTGAGGACAATCGCATCAAGCATGGCTCTTTCAACCGCGGCATCGGCTTTTGAGTCAAGGATTTCCTTGCTGAAGTTTACGGTTACGACGCCACCCTGTTCGACAATGCCGAGGATGCGGGTTCCGGAAGCAAAGGGTTGGAGGAATTCACCCTTGTAGCTCCCTACGTCCATACCGCCGAGGAGTCGCTCCAACGCAACCTTCCTGATGCTTTCCTTATTGAAGGTGAAGAACGGAAAGGGAACCACCTTGCCCTGCTCCTTTGCAGAAGGGAAATAGATGACGAAGGCGTAGCAGGTTCCCTTGTCGGTCGTCGGAGCTGGGCCAAAATATCTTTCATACGCCGAGGTTGCAGAGGTCCGGGTCTGCTTTGCCGGCGCAGTTTTCTGCTCCTTCGTACATGCAACCAAGGCGATGAGTCCAAGCATTGCTACCAACAGTAAACGAACCATTTTCATGGTGCTCTCCAGATCATAAGCAAAGGGGCGACCGACAGCCGGCCGCCCCCTGTGCCGACTTAACGCGGCTTTTTCTCCTATGTTGCCAGCGTTATGTTACTTCACCACGTACCAGAACTTCGCGCTCCGCACCTTGCCGTCGGCCAGCTTGAACTTAGCCATGACGCCATACTTCCCCTTCTTGGAGAGGTCGAAGTCGGCGCCGAAGTGCCCTTGCATCCCCATCATGTCCTTGACCTGCTCTGATTTGTCGGGACCCTGCACCTTCACCGTCACTTCTCCCTCCGTCAGCGCCTTGCCTGACTTCGCATCCTTGAACTCGACGGCGACATGGTGGGTTTCCTTCATCTCCTTGGGCATCTCCATCTTCATGGCCTTCATGTGCTCTTTCATGCTCATGACCTTGAAGGTGGCCTTCACTCCTTCAACTACCTCCTCGTGGGCGACGTCTCCCCCATGCTTGCCGTGATCCATCTTCATGGAGCCGTGGCCATGGTCGGCGGCAAGGACAGTGAGGGGGGCCGAGAGGGCGAATGTTGCGGCGGCGATGATGACTGCGAGTTTTTTCATGATGTTTCTCCTTTTGATGGTGTAGGGGCGGGGTTTCCCCGCCCAGGGCGCGGAGACCGCGCCCCTACGTTGTGAATTAGTGTTTCATCCCGGAATAGTGCAGTTTCCCCTTCTTCAGATCACGCTTCTTCATCATCACGAAGATGACCGGTGTCATGATGAGGACGTGGATGGCCGAGGAGATCATCCCGCCGATCATGGGGGCCGCGATCGGCTTCATGACGTCGGCGCCGGTGCCGGAAGACCACATGATCGGCACCAGCCCCAGAAGTGCCACCGCCACGGTCATCAGCTTGGGGCGCAGGCGCAGCACCGCCCCCTCGAAGGTGGCGTCGTAGATGTCCTGCTCGGTGCACGGCCCGTTGATGAGCTTTTTGTCCAGGGCCTCGTGGAGATAGATGACCATCACGACCCCTGTCTCCACCGCCACGCCGTAGAGGGCGATGAAGCCGACCCACACCGCCACCGACAGGTTGTATCCCAGGGCCGCCACCAGGTAGACCCCTCCCACCAGGGCGAACGGCACCGAGAGCATGACCATGCTCGCCTCCAGAGCCGAATGGAAGGTGAAGTAGAGGAGGATGAAGATGATCACCATCCCCGCTGGCACAAGAATCTGGAGCCGCTGCTTGGCCCGGATCTGGTTCTCCCACTGCCCCGACCATGCCACGTAGTAGCCCGGCGGGAGCTTGAGGTTCTTTTCGAGAACCGTCTTCGCCTCCCCCACGAAGCCCCCCATGTCGCGTCCCCGCACGTTGAGGAAGACGATGGAGCGGAGCAGCCCCCCTTCGCTGTTGATTTCCGGCGCGCCGGTGGAGACCTTGAGCTTCGTCACCAGAGAGAGCGGCACCTGGGCGCCGTTCATGCCGCCGATGAGGATGCGCTGGATGGCTGGGATGTTGTCCCGATAGTCGCGCATGTAGCGGATGCGGATCGGGAAGCGGTTGCGTCCCTCCACCGAGGTGGAGAGCATCTCACCCCCCAGGGCGGTCTCGATGACCCCCTGGATGTCGCCCACGTTCACCCCATAGCGGGCTGCGGCTTCCCGGTCGATGTCGATGTCGATGTAGTTGCCGCCGGTAACCCGCTCGGCCACCACGTCGGCGGCACCGGGAACCGTCTTCAGGATCCCTTCCGCCTGTACCGCCAGATCCTTCAGGACGTTCAGGTCGTTGCCGAAGATTTTCACCCCCAGGTCGGTTCGCACCCCGGTGGAGAGCATGTTGATCCGGTTGATGATCGGCTGGGTCCATCCGTTTCTGACCCCTATTTGCTGGAGCTTGGCGTCCAGCTCGGAAACGATGTCGGCCTTGGTGACCCCGGCGCGCCACTTATCCTTCGGTTTCAGGATGATGATGCTCTCGAACATGGAAACCGGTGCCGGGTCGGTGGAGGTTTCGGCACGTCCCACCTTGCCGAGGACGTGTTCCACCTCAGGAACGCTCTTGATGATCGTGTCCTGCACCTGGATCAGCCGCTTCGCCTCGGTGATGGAGATGTTGGGGAGCGTCACCGGCATGTAGAGGAGCGACCCTTCGTCAAGGGGGGGCATGAACTCGGAGCCCAGGGACATGAACATCGGGACGGCGATGGCCAGGGCTGCGATGTTGAGAGCGATGGTGGTCTTTTTCCACTTTAGCACCCACTTGATGACCGGTGAGTAGAGGCGAATGAAGAACATGGAGACCGGGTTGGAGCTCTCCGGCGGCATCTTCCCCCGCATGAAGAAGTACATGAGAACCGGCACGAGCGTTATGGCGATAAAGGCCGATCCCACCATGGAGAAAGTCTTGGTGAAGGCGAGGGGGTGGAACATCTTCCCTTCCTGACCCTCCAGGAGGAAGACCGGCACGAAGGAGAGGACGATGATTGCCAGGGAGAAGAAGATGGCCCGCCCCACCTGCTTGGCCGAGGAGATGATCACCTCCAGCCGCTTCTCCTTTCGTTCCTCCGGTGGCAGTTCGGAGAGATGCCGGTAGCAGTTCTCCACCATGATGACCCCGGCGTCCACCAGCACGCCGATGGCGATGGCGATCCCCCCCAGGGACATGATGTTGGAGGTGACCCCCATCAGCTTCATGGTGATGAACGAGATCAACACCGCAATGGGGAGTGTCAGCACAATCACCAGGGAACTCTGGAAGTGGAGGAGGAAGGCGAGGATGACGAGGGAAACGACCACGGATTCTTCCAACAGGGCGTGTTTCAGGGTGTCCACGGCCCGCATGATCAGATCGGAACGGTCATAGGAAACCATGATCTTAACGCCGGGGGGTAGCCCCTGCTCCAGCGACTTGATCTTTTCCTTCACCCGATGGATGACGTCGTGGGCGTTCTCGCCGTAGCGCATGACCACGATGCCCCCGACCGCCTCCCCTTCGCCGTTCATGTCAAGGAGTCCCCGGCGGATGGCGCCACCAAGCTGAACGCTGCCGAGATTTTTCACATAGACGGGGGTGCCGCGCATGTCGGCCCCGACCACGATATCCTCCAGGTCCTTGGTGGACTTGATGTATCCCTTGCCGCGGATCAGGTACTCGGCGTCGGCCTGCTCCAGGAGCCTCCCCCCCACGTCGTTGTTGGAGCGCTTGACCGCCTCCATGACCTGATCGACCTTGATGTTGTAGGCGAAGAGCCGGTTAGGGTCCAGGTCGATCTGGTACTCGCGGACGTACCCGCCGATGGAGGCCACTTCGGCCACGCCGGGAACGGTGTTCAGCTGGTAGCGGACGAACCAGTCCTGGAGGGTCCGGAGCTGTTCCAGGTCATACCCCTTCCCTTCCAGGGTGTACCAGAAGACGTGGCCGACGCCGGTGCCGTCGGGGCCAAGCGTCGGGCGCACGTTGGGCGGCAGGAGCGAGGCGGCGTAGTTGAGGCGCTCCAGCACCCTCGTTCTCGCCCAGTAGATGTCAGCCTTGTCCTCGAAGATCACGTAGATCATGGAGAAGCCGAAGGCGCTCGACGCGCGGACGGCGCGCACCTGCGGGAGCCCCTGGAGGTTAACCGCCAGAGGATAGGTCACCTGGTCCTCCACAACCTGGGGAGAGCGGCCGGGGTATTCGGTGAAGACGATCACCTGGTTGTCGGAGAGGTCCGGAATGGCGTCCACCGGCGTTTTGTATACCGCCCAGACCCCCCAGGCAATGATCAGGGCGAAGATCATCAGGATGATCACACGGTTGCGGGCGGAATATTCGATGATTCTTTCAATCATTGAGAACCTCCGGGACCGGGGACCGGGGACCTGGAACCGGCAAAAGCCTTTAAAAGCGCATTTACCGGTCCCCGGTCCCTGGTCCCGGATCCCCGAATTAATTACATTTTCATGTCATCCATGTTCAGGCTGTCTTTCTTTGGGGCCGCGGGGGCTCCATGCCCTTCGTGGCCTCCTGGCGCAGGGGCGGTGCCTTTTTCGTCCGGCTTCGCTCCCGGCTGCCCGCCGTGGCCGGCATGGCCACCGCCGGTCCCCTTGAGCTGCGACTCGGAATCGATCAGGTACGAGCCGCTGGCCGCAACCTTCTCCCCAGCCTTCAGCCCGGAAAGGACCTGGAGCATTTCCCCCACCCGGGCGCCCACCTTCACGTCCCGGGGCGCGAACATCCCCGGCTCCGTCTCGACCCATGCCACCTGGCGCGTACCGGTGTCCATCACCGCCGTCACCGGCACGGTCACGGCGGTGCCCAGAGGCACCTTGACCGACGCGTTCACGAACATGTCCGGCTTGAGCTTCATACCGGGGTTGGGCAACTCGACCCTCACCTTGACCGTCCGTGTCTTGGGATCAAGGAAAGGGTAGACGAACGACACCCGGCCGGAGAAGGTCTTGCCGGGCCAGGACTGGGAAATGATGTCAACCCGCTGGCCGAGTTTTATGAAGGAGAACTCGTTTTCATAGACCTCCACCTCCACCCAGACATTGGAGAGATCGGCGATGTTGAAGAGAGGGTCCCCCGTGTTCACGTACTGTCCCTCAAGGGCCATCTTTTCGATGACGACACCGGAGAGGGGCGTATAGATGGAGAGTCGGATGTTCGGCTGTCCAGCCTTCTCGAGCGCTGCGATCTGGTGTTCCTTCACCCCCATGAGGAGGAGCCGCTGTCGGGCCGACGCCACGAGCCCCTCGCCCCCCTGGGAGATGGAGGCGATGGGGGAATCCTTGAGCCGGTCGCGGCTTCGGAGTGCCAGGAGGTATTCCTGCTGGGCGGAAACGAGGTCCGGGGAATAGACCTCGGCCACCGGTTTCCCCTTGGATACATAGGCGCCGACGGTATTGACATAGAGCCTGTCGATCCGGCCCGCCACCCACGCGGTGACCTTTGCCTGGCGCGACTGGTCGTACTGCACGATGCCGACGGCATTCACCTCCTTGGTGAGGGGCATCGTCTTCGCCTCCACGGTGGCGACGTTGGCCATCACCTGCTGGGTGGGGGAAAGGGAGACGTGGCCGAGCATCTCAAGCTCTTTGGCGTTGGCCTGGGCCCCCTCCACCTTCTTGATGAGCTCCATGCCGCAGATGGGGCAGGTGCCCGGCTTGTCCTTGATGATGAAGGGGTGCATGGCGCAGGTGTAGAGCACCGGCCCTTGGGCGGCCTTTTCACCCTCCTTTGCCCCCTTTGCGGTTTCCCCCTTCTGCTGCCACAGGTAGTATCCTCCGCCCGCCGAGGCCAGGAGAATCACTGCCACCGGAATTGCAACCTTCGCGCTCAATTTCATGATCGTACCTCTCGGTGTATGGAAAATTTCAATGCATGGTGATTGTCAAAGCAGGCGCTGCCGGAAAGATCCCTTACTCCTGCAACTCCCTGCCCACCAGCGCTTCAAGCTGGGCGAGCCGCATCTGGTATTCGGCCAGGGATTCGTAATAGTCACGTTCGTAGTTGAACAGGGTCACGCGGTTGTCCAGGAGCGTGAGGAAGTCGACCTTATTCACCCGGTAGCCGATTGTGGCCGACTCCAGCGACTGCTCCGCCTGGGGGATGATGCCGGTGCGGTACAGCTTTGCCAGCTTCTCGCGCCGCTCCAGCTGGGCAAGGCTGTCGGCGATGCCGAGGTTGATGCTGTTATTCAGGGTGTTCAGTTCCGCGGTTACCATGGCGATCTCGGCCGTCGACTCCCGGACCATGGCATGGCGTCGTTCCCGCTGGACCGGAAGATTGAAGGTGAGGCCTGCGCTGTACATGTCGTACCCCTTCTCCATGTCGTCGATGGGGTCGCGCTGCATGTACTCGAAGGAGAGATTCACGTCGGGGAAGAACTCCTTTTCCGCCAGGCGGTGGGCCGCTTCCCCCTTCTCGATCAGGGCGCGCAGGCTCTTTATCATCGGGCGATTCTCCGCGGCCATGTCCCGGAGCTGCTCGGGAGACCAGGTGAAGGGCTTCAGCTCGAAGTCGGCGACTTTTCCCACTGGCGTTTCGGCCGGGCGGTAGAGCAGGGTGTTCAGGGTCGCCTGGAGGCTTTTTCTCTGCTGCTCAAGGGTGATCTTCATGTCGAACATCTTTGAGCGTTCAACCTGTGCCTTGAAGATATCCTGCTGGGCGCCCTGCCCCACGGAGTATTTCGTCTCGGCGAGCGCGATGAAGTCATCCATGATCCGGATGTTCTTCTCAACGATCTCCAGCTCCTTGTCGGTCACGAAGATCTGAAAGTATGTCTCCTTCACCATCCGGGCCAGTTCCAGCTTCCGCTCCTCCACCTGCCACTTGAGGGCCTCGGCTTCCTTAGCTGCCACCTCCGCCTTCAGGTCACGCTTTCCCCAGAAGGGGAGCTGCTGCGAGATGCCGATCACCCGCTGGCTCATGGGGTCCCGCCGTGAGTTGAACGGATCGCGCACCAGGAAATTCTGGAGTTTGAGCATGAGCATCGGGTCATCGAGCGCTCCTGCTTGTGCCACACGGTTGCGGAACATCTCCCATCGGGCCTCGGACGCCTTCAACTCCGGGTTGCTGGCGACGGCGGTCTCGACGAGTTTCGGCAGATCTTCGGAAGGCTTCGCCTCCTCGGCCGGTGCCCGGTAAGGAACTGCCAGCACGGCGAGGAGCATGAGCCCGACGGCGAGTCGTGATTTCATGGGGTCTCCTGGAAGGTGAAGTGATGAGTTATGGCTTTACACACGCCATGCCAAAAGCCAATTGGCTGAATTTACGACACTTATTAAAGTTGGGGTTCTTGTTTGACTGCAAACTTGCAGAATATTCGGCAACAGCATCCGAATATTCCCTACTGTGGAGCTTGCACAAACTCTATTCCTATCGGCAGGTCTTTAATTAACTTTAGATTTATCATGAAAATATTTTTCACTTTTTGCCGGCGGAATGATTGCGTATTTTTCCATGCGGTAGACAAGGGTATGGCGGGGGACCCTGAGGAAGCGTGCCGCCGCCGTCTGGTTCCAGTTGTTCCGTTCAAGGGCTTGCACGACCGCATCGCGCTCAAGCTGCTCCAGTGAATACCCCTCATCGGGAAGGGTAACGACTTCCTTCTGCATCGGCCGTCGGTCGCCACGGACCTTGTCGGGCAGGTCCTCAACGGTGACGGTATCGCCGGTGCGCATGATCAGGAGGCGTTCCACGGTATTTTCCAGCTCCCGGACGTTTCCGGGCCAGGTATACATCATGAGCACATCGAGGGCGTTGCGGCTGAATTCCACATCCGCCCCGCCGAATTTCCGCGCAAAGTGCCTGACCAGGAGGAGGATGTCTTTCTTGCGCTCGCGCAGGGGGGGAAGGTGAAGCGGGATCACGGAGAGTCGGTAGTAGAGGTCTTCGCGAAACCCTCCTTTAGCGATAACCTTCTCAAGATCGACATTCGTGGCTGCCACGACCCTTACATCAAGGCGCCGGGGAGCATCTCCACCCACCGGTTCCACCACCCGCTCCTGGAGGGCGCGCAGGAGCTTGGGCTGCAATTCCAGGGGCAGTTCTCCGATCTCGTCGAGAAAGAGGGTCCCCCCATCGGCCTGCTGGAATTTTCCGGGCTTGTCCTTAATCGCTCCGGTAAACGCTCCCTTGACGTGGCCGAACAGCTCGCTTTCCAGAAGATCCCGGGGTATTGCCGCACAGTTGATGGCAACGAACTGTCCCTGGCAACGGCCGCTCAGGTCGTGAATGGCTCGCGCCACCAGTTCCTTGCCGGTTCCCGATTCTCCCGTTACCAGCACCGTAGCTTCGGTGCCGGCGACCCGACGGATGGTGTCGAAGACCATTGTCATCTCGCGGGAGGTGCCGATGATATTCTGGAACCCGATCCGGTCGGCAAGATCGTCGTGGATGGGGGGAACGTCCGCCACGGCACGCTCGGTCATCTGGAGTGCCTTGGCCACGATGAGGCACAACTCGTCCCTCTTGAACGGCTTGGTCAGATAATCGTAGGCGCCGAGCTTCATGGCTTCCACCGCCGCACCAACCGCGCCAAAGGCGGTGACGATGACGACGGGGGTGGAGTAGGAGCGCTTTTTGATCTCCTTCAGCACCTGGAGTCCGTCCATTCTCCCCATCTTCACATCGGTCACTACAAGGTCGGGCGTGAATCCGGCGAAGGCGGCAAGGCCTTCCTCTCCCGAGACGGCGGTGATGACAGCGTATCCCGCCTCCTGAAGGTTAAATTCCATCACCCTCCGCAGGGAGGGATCATCATCAATGACGAGTATCGTTCGTTTCATTCTCAGACCTGATCGGAGACTTCATTCCACGCTCGTGACCACTTCGACTTCTCCGCCGGGACGGGCCACCTCCACCTTCCCCTTGACCTCGATGGGGCGCCGGAGCGTGTCGTAGACCGGGCAGTGATGCTCGATGGCATCCTTGATTGTATCGGACATCAGCCTGCTGCCCCCTCTCTGGGCCTGGTGCGGCCATTGTATATCGTATTCTAGCATGCCATGACATCCTGAAGAGTCAATGTCACGACAAAGCGTAACATGCTATTTTTGTTAGAACTGCTGCCGCAATTCCATAACGAACCACAGCAATGTAAACAGTTCATCCGGGTTGTAGGGTGTGTTCACGATTCCCATTACTCCCGCCAATCCTGCTTTGTCGCAAAGATCTATTACTGGCGGCTCAGAATCGCCAAGAACTACGTACATGTCCGGCCGTTTCGCGAGAGCCGATCGGGTCAGTTCGACACCGTCGATATCAGGAAGCTGTGCATCGGCAACCATGATCGTCCAGGGCTCGGCCTCGATTGCCGCCAGAGCCTCTTTTCCGCTCTCGACTCGGGCAACCTTCAGGTTTTCCTGGGTGAAGAACTCTTCGAGTTCAGTGCATAGCTTCCGTTCAGTAACGAAAAGGAAATCTCCGCACTCCGGTTGGGTTTCGCTCGAATACATTTTGTCTCTGGCCTCTACCCCGTACACCCGTCAAACCACCCTGCCGTCCCGGATCTGGATCGTCCGGTCGGTATACTGGCAGTTCTCGGGGTTGTGGGTCACCATCACCACGGTCTGCCCCTCGTCGTTCAGCTCCCGGAAAAGGGCCATGACCGCCTCGCTGTTGGCGGTGTCGAGGTTGCCGGTCGGCTCGTCGGCGAAGAGGATGTGGGGACGGTTGACGATGGCCCGGGCTATGGCAACCCGCTCCTGCTCGCCGCCGGAGAGCTGGTTCGGCAGGCGGTCCGATTTACCGCCGAGTCCGACCCGTTCCAAGGCCTGAAGGGCCGCCTGCCGTTTCTCGTCTCCCTTCATGGGTGCGATGGTCAGGGGAAGCATGACGTTCTCCTGGGCCGTGAGATACGGTATCAGGTGGAACGACTGGAAGACGAAACCGAAGTTCCCGGCGCGGAAGTCGGCCAGCCGTTCATCCCCCAGGGCATAGAGATCGGTTCCGTTGACCGTCACCCTGCCGCTGGTCGGATGGTTCATGCCGCCGAGGATGGAGAGAAGGGTGCTCTTTCCCGACCCGGACTGCCCCATGATGGTGATGAACTCGCCGGTTTCGATGCCGATATCGATTCCCCGCAGCGCCTCCACCGTCTCGTCGCCGCAGGAGTAGTGCTTGGTCAGATTGCTGATCTCTATGAGTGCCATGAAATACCCCGTTCTTCTTGTTGTTCCCGGTCCCTGGTCCCCGGTCCCCGCATTTACAGTGCCCGCAAGGCTTCGGTTGGGTCCATCCTGCTGGCGTGAAGTGCCGGATAGAGGCTCGCCAAAAGTCCCACCGTCACGGCGAGCCCGATGGAGCCCGATGCCACCAGCCCGTCCCAGACAAGGGCGGCACTCTTCGACTCGGCCATGAAGGGTAGGGCGAGCCTGGCCGCCCCCATTCCCGAGAGATAACCGAAGGCGCCGGCCAGCAGACTCACCAGAGCCGCCTCCAGGAGAATGATCCGCATGATGTGGGTTTTTCTGAAGCCGATGGCGCGAAAGACGCCGATCTCGGTGGTCCGCTCGTTGACGCTCCCCATCATGGTCACGAAGACGATGAGGGAGCCGATGAAGATTACCACCCCGGCGACGCCGTAGGAAAAGCGCTTGAACTGGTCGAGGGTCTTGAGCCGCGACTCCACCACCTGCTGGATGGCGGTGACCTTCGCCTCCGGGAGCTTCTCGGCTATCTGGACCACCATGTCGCCGATGGGGCAGCCGGCGCAGAGCGCCGCCACTTCTACAAGCGTGATCTTGTCCTCCTTGCCGAGGATCTTCTGGGCCTTCTTCAAATGCGCGAAGACCAGCGAATCATCCTGGGAGCCGGTCTGCTCCAGGATCCCCGCAACCTTCAGCGATTCGCCGCCAATGGTAACCGTGTCGCCCTGAGTGAGATTGAGCGTATCGGCGGTGGTGCTGCCGAGAAGGATCTCGTTCTCACTCTTTGGCTCGTCGCCGAAGATTCGCCACCACTGCTTCATCTTGAGCTCTTCCGTGAAGTCCACACCTACGAGGAGGACGTTTTTCTCCTTCAGGGTCGCCGCGCCGAGCACTTTGGGGGAGATGGCGAGGATGTTCCCGCTGTTTTTAATCGTGCGAATATTCGCCAGGTCCCCTTCGTGGATCTCCCGCTGGTCAAAGCTCACCCGGCCGAGGCTGATGCCGCCGTAGCTCATGGCCAGGTCCTCGCTCCTGGGCATGATGAGGATGTTGGCGCCGAACTCGTCCATCTTCCGGCCGATGTCGTTGGACATGGATTCGGTGAGGGTCACGAGCGTGACGATGGTGGCGATGCCGACCATGAGGCCAATGGTGAGAAACGCCATCTTGGCCTTGCGCCGCCGCAGGTTGTTCAGTGATATGGAGTGGAGTTTCATGGTGTCGTTGCCTCGCCGGTCCGGTTAGAAATAGCGCGTTCCCTGCTGGAGATCCGAAGCCTTCACAATGACGTTCCTGCCGTCACTGGCGGCGGGGAGGTACGAGGGGTTGCAGCCGCCGATGGAATGGGGGCCGATCCGGTTCGTCTGGAACTTCTTGCCGCAGTTCTTGCAGAGCATGGAGTCTCCGTCCTGGACATATCCCTTTTTATCCCGGAAGCAGACGTCGCAGGCATCAAAGGCGGTGTGAATCTGTCCGTCGCTCCCCTTCACCACGAAAAACCTGATCTCCTTGCCGCCGTCGGTATAGCGGTAGAAGTGGGCGCTGCCGTCCGAAACCTTTGCCAGCGGAATCGCCACCACGCCGTTGACCACTTTCACCTTCTCGACGCCGGACATGCCGGGGAAATTGAGAGCGAACACCGTCGCCACCCCGGCCAGTAGTGCCACTGCCACCAGAATCCCCCACTTTAAGCTCTTCTTCGGTACTTTCACGTTTGCCTCCTCGCCCGCAGGCTGATTGATTGTTTCGACCTGACTATTTCCCTTTGCCCTGCTTTTCTTTCCCATGACTCAGCTCCTTTAGCGAATCTTCGTCCGATCGCAGCATCCGCCGCCGCAGCCGCCACTGCGGGCAGCGCCGGGACCGCTCTTGTCGGCCTCCGTGCGGTAGTTGTCGGCACTCATTGTCTCCTGAACAATGCTCTGGTATCCCGCCTCGCTTACCGTTGCAGCCAGCTTCTGGGGAGCAGCTGTGTCGTCGTGCCAGACCGTCACCAGCCCGGACTCGATATCGACCTTCACTGAAGCAACCCCGGGCACCGTTTCCAGGGCGTTGGTGATCCTGGACGCACAGCCGCCGCAGGAAAGCCCCGTGGATTTGAGCACCGTTACCGTATCGGGTGACGTCGATGAAAGAGCCGCTCCCGCGCCAAGGACAAGCCCCAGCGCCGCCATTGTCAGTAACCGGAAGATTTTTGCTGTTCGCCCAGGTCTCATGCTTATTCTCCTTTCGTGATTCATTTTATTTCGAACTGCCGCACCCGCCGCCAGTGCCGCAGCCGCCACCTCCGCACCCGCTGGCCCGCGCGACTTTCGTGCCGAAATCCCGGCCCGCCACCTGCCGGAAATCGGCGAGCGACATCTGCTCCATTGGCCAACTCTGAAAGCCGGCTTTGCGGACTGCGCCGGCGAATGCCTCCGGACTGGCCGATTGTGTATCGTAACCGACCAGAACCCACCCGCCATTAACATCCACCTCGACTCCCGACACGCCCTTCAGCGGCTTGAGGGCCTTTTCGATCTTGCCGGCGCAACTGCGGCACGTCATCCCGAAGGTTTTGAGGGCAGCCACAGCGTTCGGAACCGGCGCAATCCTGACGTGAAAGGCCAGGTACACGATAAGCCCCACAGCACATGCCACCAGGATACCGGTACCTATTGTTCTCTTTCGCATGATGAGTCCCCTCTGACGCTTCCGTTACCTTTGCCGACTGCCAGCATCCGCCTGAGTCGTCATTATACAAAAGGCGGACCAACCCGCTAACATGCCGAAACCAAAGCAGTACTACATTTTATCGAGTGATGCGGTAAGCAGATGTGAGGAATAATCAGCAGCACGTGTCTGATATTCATCAGGGCCTATTGGCTTGTGGTTTTACCAAGACGTTATAGACATCCTCTGCGCAAATTAGTCGTATTTATTGACCATGGCCATTAACAAATAGCAGATAAAAATCCCGGAATAACCATGTTGAAAATCCAACAACTGCTGTGGACTATTCCGTAATATGTTGACTTGGCTGCCGGCAGACTTTGTTGCAACGCAACAATAACAACCAGTTATGCACTGGCACGGCATTTGTAGAAACCAGGCAATCATTCAAGTCCGGAGGTTCATCGATGCGCGTACCGTTGTTGTTTATCATCTCGATCATACTGCTTTCTTTTCCGGTCATGGGCTTCGCCATGGAACAGAGCTTCACCCAGGGCGGCCTAAAAGCTGTCGTCAAACTTTCTCCCCCTGAGCCACGGACCGGGGAGAACGTCACTGTGAAGCTCGGCTTGCAGCGGGAAGGAACTCCCATAACCGACCGTACGGTTGCCATCGAAATCTACGAAAAGGATTCCGCCGCGCCGCTTCTCCAGAGGGAAGTCGAGCGTCTCGATGACGAGTATCTCGACACCTTCAAATTCGAGAAGCCGGGAGACTACAGAGTGGTGCTCACTATCGCCGGTCCCCAGACATCGGATCAGGCACTGCGCTACGAAGTCATGGCAACGGTTGCGGAAGGCGGAGCCGCTGAACATGGCGGATACGGAAAGCACGGCTTTTTCTCCCACCACTTCGGCGGCGGCAAGTGGGGATGGTGGGGCGTCGGACTCATGGCTCTCATAATGGTGCCGCTCATGGCGGTGGGTTTATAGATTTGTTGCTATGGGCGTACTCTTCGTAGTCCCTCCTTCGGAGTGCGCCATTTTTTCAGCTGTTCCGGACAATTGCCGGCAGATATACAAATACACCGACGCCATCAAGCCACAACCGAAGCGTCGACACCAAGGAGTCAATGGATGAAAAGATTTTTGCTCTTACTTGCAGCCGTTGGATCCGTTTCGTTTTTGTCGGGCTGTACGGTGATCGACTTCCTCGACGGCAAGCACTTCAGCCACGATGCCGACTACAACAGGCCCCAGTACGATTCGGGCAGCTTTGGCGGCGGACATGGTGGCGGACACTCGCACTGAATCGAAAAGGGGGAAACCACAATGAATGCAAAGATTGAAGAGGTGTCATCCGGTTTTCTGAACAGAATGATCTTTATCAAGTTCGCGGTTTTGTCGGCGGTGGTCATCTCGTTGACGCTGGCCCACCCGGCGGCCACAGTCGCCCATAAGGGAGCGCAGAAGTTGTGTTCTCTTTTGATGAAAGGCGATCCGGACTGCACGAGGTCTTGCTGACGGCGTAGCGTCTGGGCACGAGGAGGTTCCCATGAAAACACTTCTCTTATCTGCACTCATCATCGGCTCGCTCCTGGCATCGGGGTGCATGATGCTCATGCCGGGAGATCACATGGGACACCATGGGGAACGGGACGAATCGACGGATCGGCAGACCGAAAACGGTGGCCATTCCCACTGATAACAAACTACCAACAAAAGGAGAAGTGACAGATGGCACGAATTTTCGACAATCTTACCGACCTGATTGGCAAAACCCCGTTGCTGAGACTTCGCAAAGTGACCGCGGGAGTTGAGGCAGACGTGGTGGCGAAACTGGAATCATTCAATCCCGGAGGAAGCGTCAAGGACCGGATCGGTGCTTTCATGATCCGTGATGCCGAAGCGAAGGGACTCGTCAACAAGGATACGGTCGTCATCGAGCCGACCAGCGGGAACACCGGCATCGCCCTCGCCTTTGTCTGCGCGGCAAAGGGATACCGTCTGATCCTCACCATGCCCGAGACCATGAGCGTCGAACGGAGAAACCTACTGAAAGCTTATGGCGCCGAATTGGTCCTCACCCGGGGGGCGGAAGGTATGAAAGGGGCTATCAATAAAGCCGAGGAACTGGCAAAGGAAATCCCAAACTCGTTCATCCCTCAACAGTTCCAGAATCCAGCAAACCCACACATCCACCGCGTCACCACCGCCGAGGAGATCTGGGCTGACACCGACGGCAAGGTCGATGTCTTCGTGGCCGGAGTCGGTACCGGCGGAACCATAACCGGCGTCGGCGAAGTGCTCAAAAAGCGGAAGCCGGGGGTGAAAATCATCGCGGTGGAGCCCTTCGACTCCCCGGTCCTTTCCGGCGGACAGCCCGCCCCCCACAAGATCCAGGGAATCGGCGCCGGATTCGTCCCGGAGGTTTTGAACCGGGAGGTCATCGACGAGATCTTCACCGTGAAAAACGAGGAAGCGCTGGAAACCGCCCGGCGACTGGCCCGTGAAGAGGGTCTGCTTGTGGGAATCTCTGCTGGTGCCGCGGTATTCGCAGCCCTGAAGGTGGCAAGGCGGCCGGAGAACAAAGGGAAGAGGATAGTTGTCTTGCTTCCCGACACCGGTGAGCGGTATCTCAGCACCGCTCTTTTTCAGGATCAGTAGCAACGCTAATGTCGTCTCCTGTCGACCCGACAGTTGAGTGAGGGGTGAAAAACTTGTCACGAACCACTTTTAGAGTGATCACCGCTGTCATGTTCCTCTCCGTTCTGCCGTCCACGGGCCGAGCCGCCCTCGACCTGCCGGCGAATGGGCCGGTCACCTCGGGAGTGGGGTGGCGGGTCGATCCCTTCGGGAGCGGCAGACTCGTCTTCCACAAAGGTATCGACATCGCGGTGCCGGAGGGTACGCCGGTCCGCGCCACTCGCGGGGGGCGCGTCGCCCATGCGGGAATCCACGGCGGTCATGGATTCACCGTCATCGTCGAGCACGATGACGGTGGGAAAACCCTCTACGGCCACAACTCGGCCCTCAAGGTCCGGCCGGGAGAACGGCTCGAGGCCGGCGCGGTCGTGGCCCTTTCCGGCAACACCGGCCGTTCTACCGGCCCCCACGTCCACTACGAGGTCTGGCCGGCTGAAAAAAGTATGGTCGCGGAGAAGCACGAAGGAGGGGTGGAGCCGACTCCCGCTCCGGATGGAGGACTGAGGCACAGGCAGGAGCAGCGATTGGACGAGATCGTGAATTCCATCCTGCGCGGGCTGGGGCGATCCTCTGTCGCCGGTGCGGGGAAGGGACAGGGTGGATAAAGTCCAAATTTACGTGAGGGTCCGTGACAGCAGCATGCCTGACGAGGCTCCGGGTCGAAGGGAAAATTCGATTCCACAAGGTGATCACCTTCGCTACTCCCCTTGGCGTGAATCACAAATTGTGGGTCAGGAAGTTCGGCAACAGAGGTAAACAGACATGAAAAAGTTTCACCTGACTGCCGGATCGAAGAACAGACTCATTATCCTGACGTTACTGACGACTGTCATCGCTCTCTTTCATTTTGCCGTTCCTACCGAGTCACACTCCTACCATATGGTGCATATTGTGCTGCGAAAGCTCTACTTCCTCCCTCCCGTAATGGCGGGGGCGTGGTTCGGCCTGAGAGGCGCAATCTACACGACATCGGCCGTCACCGTCTTTTTTTCCCTCCATGCCTTTCTCGATTGGCCTGGGAACTACATGGAGCAGGCAAACCAGATGGGGGAACTTGCCGGTTTCTGGATCGTGGGGCTCGTCCCCGGCTGGCTGTTCGACCGGCAACGCACGCTTCTCGCTGACCTTGCCAGTGCAAATGAGGAGACACTCCTCGTACTCGTTTCGGCCCTCGACATGAGGGCGAGAACCAGCCGCCTCCATTCCCGGCGGGTAAAGGAGTATGCACTCCTTCTAGCCGACCGGCTGGAGGTAAGCGAGGAAGAAAGGAAGGCTATAGAATTCGGGGCACTTCTCCACGAGATTGGAAAGGTTGCCATTCACGACTCCGTGCTTTCACTCCTCAAGCGAGTCGGTCTCCCGGAAAATGAGCTGAAGGAAATGCGCTCGTATCCCGAAAATGGGTATGAATTATTGAGGAAGATCGGCTTTCTCCATGAAGCGGCGGACATCGTCCGTGCCCACCAGGAGCACTACGACGGAAGCGGATATCCGCGCGGCCTCAAGGGGGAGGAGATCCCGCGCGGTGCGAGGCTGCTGCTGATTGCCGACACTTTCGAAACGCTTGTTTCCGGTAAGGGTATCGGGAGGTGCGAGGAGGCGGTCGGAGTGATTCGGGAGAGATCGGGCAGGGAGTTCGACCCGCGGCTTGTGGACCTTTTTACAGGAATTGATTGCGCCGAATGGAACGAAGTGAACAGGCGCTACAAAGAGTCAGCAGAAGCATAGAATAGATTGAGGAGGGCATCCAGCGGATGATGGGAGTGATATAAGGTGGGCGCCGCCGTGGCATAGATAATTACGGGAACTCTTGTTGCCTGCGACGACGGAGACCGCGGCCAATGCCGATCGCTGACAGAAGATTGTAACATGTAAGCAAGATGTTATGATTTCGCAGAAAAGCATCTGCATAGATGATCACGGGGAAAGGAGGTGATCGACAAGGACGTTTAGTAAACCGTGTGACACCGGTAGCATCAAATTCATTACCACAAAAGGAGAAATTCAATGCGAAAATTTGCAGCAGCAGTTGGAATGGTAATCCTGTCGGTATTCATGATCGCTCCCATCACTGCCGGAGCAGCCGAGAAAAAGGTGAAGAGCGAGGTGGTGATGAAGGTGGGCAACAAGGTTCATCTCTTCCACAGCGGCACTCCCGACGTGAAAAAGGAGATCTGTCTCAACGATGTGGTCACCGTCTACCGGGAGATCGGTGGTGCCAAGAATCCCAAGTCAATCGAAGTGGGGCAGGTCAAGGTGCTTTCGTACGTGGATGATCACTACTTCGAGGCCGAAGTGGTCAAGGGCGAGGTGAAGCCGGGCGACATCGCCAGGAAAGAATCGGCGGCTTGCCTGATCCAACCGATGAAGCACTAGCGTATCTTTCATCACTCATCTTTGTCCGGGCCAACGGCGTCCCGGACTCCCCCCACATGGTCTTCAGACTAACGACTCGGCACTTTCCAATCCTCCGTCGCCCTGTCGGTGGGCGCCCGCAGCGAACAGCCTAGGTGACCTTCCACGCCACCGTCCCCGGCGGATGCCGGTACCATCCGGGATCCTCGTCGTAGTTCTCCAGCTCGTTCCGCACCTTTATTATCGTGAACATCCCCCCCATCTCGATGTTGCCGAAGGGTCCCTTCCCCATCATCATCGGCAGGGTGTTCGCCGGTCCCCCCATGTGTGCCGCGTGCTCGGCGTGCTCCGCCATGCCGCTCTCCCCCATGGCCATGTAGCCGGGCAGGAGCTTTTTAATCCTTTCTTCGAGCCCCTGCTGGCTCACGCCAAGGAGGTTGGGGAGGACGTGTCCCATGGCGTTCATGGTGTGGTGCGACTTGTGGCAGTGGAAGGCCCAGTCGCCGGGGTTGTCTGCCACGAATTCGACGTCCCGGGTGGCCCCCACCGGGACGAGGACCGTGGTCTCGGGCCAGCGGGCGGAGAGAGGAATCCTGCCGCCGTCGGTGGCGGCGATCCAGAACCGGTGGCCGTGGATATGGATCGGGTGCTCGTCCATGCTCAGGTTCCCCAGGCGGATGCGGACCCGGTCGCCGGTCCGGACCACGAGGGGGGCGGTCCCGGGAAAGACCCTGCTGTTGAAGGTGAACATGTTGAAGTCGAGCATGACGGCCGGGTCGGGGCGGTAAGTGCCGGGGTGGATGGCCCACTCGTGGAGCATGATGGCGAAGTCCCGGTCGACGGGGGTCTCCTCCGGCTCCCGGGGGTGGACGATGAAGAACCCCATCATCCCGACCGCCAGCTGGAGCATCTCGTCGGCGTGTGGGTGGTACATGAAGGTGCCGTGCTGGCGGAGCGTGAACTCGTAGGCGTAGGTTTCCCCCGGCCGGATGTGGGGCTGGTTGAGGCCGCCGACGCCATCCATGCCGTTGGGAACGAAGATGCCGTGCCAGTGGATGGTGGTGTGCTCGGGAAGCCGGTTGGTGACGAGGATGCGGACCCGGTCCCCCTCCACCGCCTTGATGGTGGGGCCGGGGGTATGGCCGTTGTACCCCCAGCACTTCACCGTCATGCCGGGGGCGAACTCCCGCTCCACCGGCTCGGCGATCAGGTGAAACTCCTTGACGCCGTTCTTCATTGTGAAGGGGAGGATGCTCCCGTTGGGAGTGACCACCGGGGCGTGAGGGCGTGATCGTCCCGGGCGTTTCTTCGCCTCGGCGGGAGCGCTGCGCTCGGCGGCCTCCCCCCGTTCCCCCGAGAGAAGGGCCGCTCCCCCCGCCAGGGCGGCGGCCGTGGAAATGAGCATGTCGCGGCGTGAGATCATGGCGCTTCTCCTCGCTCTTCAATAATCCTGGAAAAAGCTTTTGAAACACAGAGCAACGGAGCAACTGAGTAAAATCTGAGAAGAAAATCCTTCTAAAACCATTTTGGTAATGCATGCGTAGGGTCAGGCAGAATTTGGGCTTAACGTATTGATTTCTCCGTTGCTCTGTTGCTCTGTGTTATTCCATCCGCTGTTTTCAGGATGATGGTCATGGCCCGGGGGCGGTTTATCCGGCTCTCCGCTGACGTCGGGGAGACGGCCGCCGACGGCCCGCTGGAGCTCGGCCCGGGCGACCCAGTAGCCTGTCACCGCCTCGATGTATTCCTGGTAGGCGTCGAATTCCTGCTGCTTCGCGGTGATGAGATCGAAGGCCCCAACGAGCATGTAGTTGTATTCCCGCTCGGTAAGGCCGACAATCCGCTCCCGCAGCGGGATCACCGTCGTCCGGTAGTGCTCGGCGAGGCGACGGTAGTGGATGAGCCGGTCGCGCAGCTCCCGCACCTCGGAGCGGATGTCGATCGCAAGTGCGGTAACCTTGGCAATTTTCTTGCGAAGAAGGGATTCGTCCCGGGCGATCCGGGCCTGGCGCTGGTCGAACAGCGGCAGCTCGAGCGACAGGGATGGCCCTGCTACCCATTGGCCGTCGGTGTCCCGCTCGGCGGTCGCGCCGATCTCGGCCCCCAGGAGCCAGCGCCATTCGCGGGTGATGCCGAGGGTGCGGGCCGCCACATCCAGCTCCTTGCGGGCGGCGGCGAGATCATAGCGGTTGGCGACGGCGATCGATTCGAGACGCTCCAGCGGCACCTCCCCGGCGGGGAGATCGGGGAGGCCGGCGGGGAGCCGCAAGGCGGTCCGTTCGCCCCACGCCCCCATGAGGCGGTTGAGGTGCTCGCGCTTCTCCCGGAGCATCGCCTCGCTCTTGGCCAGGGCGACCAGGGCTTGGTCGTGCAGCGCCTCCTCCCGCGCGAGCCCCAGGTCGCTCAGGTTGCCGGCGGCGTGGATGCGGCGGGCGAGCTCGAGGGAGGCCCCGGCCGCCTCGGCGATGAGGCGGCGGACCGACGCCGCCTGGTGGGTACCGAGCGCCTCGTAGTAGGCCCGGCGCGTCTCGGCGGCCATCCCCAGCACCCGGTCGGCCACCCGGAGCTTCGCCCGCTCGAACTCGTCCTCGGCAAGCCGCTTCCGGGCCGGCAGGAGGAGGAGATCGAGGAAGTCGAGGGCGGCCTCGAACTTGAGGCTGAGTCCCGAGGGAGGACGGTCCGGGAAGCGCACCGTGGAGAAGAGGACCGGGTTGCGGAGAAGCCCCGCCTGAACCAGGTTCGCCTGGGAGACGCCGAGTTCCTCGTAGGTCGCCTGGAGGGACGGGTTGGCGAGCAGCGCCACCTGCACCGCCCCTTCGACGGAGAGCTCCGATTGGAGGAGCTCGTCGAGCTTGCGGGAAACCTCCTCGTCCTCAGCGGTCCCCTGATTCCAGCGGACCGGAAGTTCTTCCCGGGAGGAGACCAGCGACCGTGCCTCGCCGATCCCCGCCTCGCGGGGCACCGAGGCGCAGCCTGCCGCCGCCAGCGACACCGCCAGGAGGAGAAACGCACGCCCCCGCCATGTCATTGTCCCCCCTCCTTTTTCTCCCCACCGTGCATGCCGTGACCACCATCCATCATGGCGCCCCCCTGGTCGTCGTCCATCCGCATGTCATCCATCCGCATCTCATCGTCCGGCGCGCCGGGATGGTCGCCGTGTCGGCGATGAGCAGGCTTTTCGGATGGCGGAGGGGACGGGAGCGCCTCCTCTGCGAACGGGTTGGGGGGGAGGACGAAGGGGGCTTCGACGGCCGAGGGGTTTGCGGGATGCCGCTCCGGCAAAACGACCCGAACGCTCTCTCCGGTGCAGCCGGAAAGAGTGACAAGCAATACCACGAAGATTATGGAGTGGCGGAAACGTCGCATAACGGGGTTCTCGTCAACAAATAGACGGAGTATCCGAACGGGGGCAATTATCGCGTCTGTGTAATCATAGGAAATCACACCGCAGTCCCGTGTCAACACCGTGCGCTGAAAAGATTTTGAACCTGGAAAATGTTTTTACTGCCGTTTTAAGGTTGAAAGAGGTCAAGGGGCGTACGGAGAGCGAGATGATGGACAGGGGGCATGCGCTGAGAGGTTGGTATTGCGTGGCTCCTTCTGTTACCATGCATGCGATGAGCACTTCGGGAAACGTTACGGCAATACTTTCGGCCCTCCTGTTCGGAGTCTCGCCTGTGGCATGCAAGGCCATCGTGGGAGAAATGTCCGCCGCCACGCTGGCGGGGCTTCTCTATCTCGGATCCGGGATCGGTCTGTCGTTCTTTCTTTTCCTGCGCCGGCAGCCGTTTTTGTCCCCCATGCTGGACCTTTCGTCGCGGCAACTCGTTTTCCTGGGCGGGGCCATCCTCTCCGGCGGGATACTGGCCCCCCTTTTCCTGGCCTACGGCATCAAGTACGGAACAGCCGGGCAGACGTCGCTCCTGCTCAATTTCGAGGCTGTCGCCACGACCGTTCTCGCGGCCTTTGTCTTTCATGAGTACGTGGGGATGAGGGTATGGATGAGCAAGCTCCTGGTGGTGCTCGGCGTGGTGGTTCTCGTGGTCCGGGACGCTTCGGCGCTTTCCGTTTCGGTGCCGGGGCTGGCGGTCTTGGGAGCCTGCTTTTTCTGGGGGATCGACAACAACCTGACGAGGGAGCTGGAGGAGTTGCCGGCGACGGTTCTGGCGGCGGCGAAGGGGCTTGTTGCGGGACTGTTCAACATCCTTGTCGGCTTTTTCTTCCTTTCCGCAACGGTGACCCCATTCCAGGCGGGCGCTTCCCTCACCATCGGCGCCCTTTCCTACGGAGCCAGCCTCGTCCTCTTCATCCACGCGCTGCGGCAGATCGGCTCGGCCCGCACCGCCACCTGGTTCGCCTCGGGGCCGTTCGTGGGGACTCTCCTCTCCGTCACGCTGCTGGGGGAGGAGACTTCAGGGGGATTCTGGCTAGCGGTGGGGTTAATGCTCGCCGGGCTGTTTCTGCTCTTCCGGGAGGAGCATGTCCATCTCCACGAGCATGAAGCGCTCGCCCACGACCACCCGCACGTCCACGACGAGCACCACCTGCACTCCCACGACGAAGGGGAAGCGGAGGGCGCCCATCAGCATTTCCACGTTCACAAGGAACTCGTCCACGCTCATGTGCACTGGCCGGATATCCACCATCGGCATCGGCACTGACCTTAGCATGGGCTCCCGCCACCCCTGTCAGAACGACCCACAGCCCTGTATTGAGATCGTAACGGATTCTCATAGGTATCAAAGCCGTGGTTATTGGCTGGCGCGACTACTGGTTAACTCGCCCACACCGCACCAGGAAGTGGTGAAATCGGTGAAATGTGCGATATCATGTATAGCAATACCGTAACTTGTACCCTCTCTCAGGAAAAATAACCTAGTGAAATCAGCAGAGGTAAGCTTATGAGATTATTCGGGCGCTGGCTTTCCTTTCTCACCGTCTTGCTGGTGTGCATCTCTGTATCTGCCTTCGCCATGGACAAGAAGCAGGAAAAGGAATTCCACAGGATATTCGTTATGTCCCTGGATGAGTTGACCGAATACGCCCGAGCTGCCTTGACGAAGAGGTATCCGGATGAGAAGTGGGAAGGCCACCGTTTCCCCGACTATGTCTTCACCAATGAGTCGGTGGAGGCGGCCTACAAGATCGCCGTAAAGAGGCCAGAGTTGCTGGCGAAAATCCACTGTTACTGCCCCTGCGAGCAGATAGGGCACAAAAACCTGTTGCACTGTTTTTTCAAGAACGGCGAGCCGGGGGTATTCGACAAACACGCCGTTTTCTGCACCATTTGCTACGGCGAGGCTATGCTTGCCTTTCTCTGGGCAGAACTGGAGGCTACCGATCAGGAGATAATCGAGGGGATGAAGAAGAGGTTCATGCCGGAAAGGCCGATACCCGAGGGAATCACGTATCCTTAAGAAGCGGCCTTGCTGTCTTCGACTGGGGAGGTGTAGCGCTTTCGGACCTCCTCCCACTCTTCGGCGCGAATCGCATCGAATGTTGTCACCACGGCCGGATCAAAGTGACTCCCTCTCTTCCCCCTGATGACGCGCGCCGCCTCCTCGTACCCAATAGCCCGATGGTAGGGCCGCTCCGAGGTGAGGGCGTCGAAGACATCGGCCACCATGAAGAGGCGGGCACCGAGCGGGATTTCCTCACCCCTGAGTCCACGGGGATAGCCGGTTCCGTCATAATGTTCGTGGTGGGCATGGACGATCTCCGCCGCCGCCTCAAGAAAGCCGATCCGGCGCAGCAATCGGTACCCTTCCCCGGGATGCCGGCGCATCTCCCGCCATTCGTCTTCCGACAACCCTGAGGGCTTGAGCAGGATATGGTCAGGCACCGCGATCTTCCCCACGTCATGGAGGAGCGCGCCGAGCGCGAGTACCCGCCTCTCCTTTTCCTTGACGCCGAACCGGGCGGCGAGCAGGAGGGTGTATTCCCTCACCCGCTGCGAATGGAGCCGGGTGTTTTTCTCCCGCATATCAAGGGCCGACACGAGGGCGAGGAGGGTTTCTTCGTTGGCCCGGGCGAGACTCTCCATGAGAACCCGCCTACGATCGAAGAGCCACCCGGGAAGAAGCCCTACCACCCAGAAGCCAACAAGTTCGCCAAGCTGATTGGCCTGTTCCATATAGTTTCCGGGCCAATCGAGCAATGCGTGCGCAACGAAAGCAACAGAGATGAGGGCAGTGACCACAGCTGCCCCCCTCAGCCCGAACCACGCAGCTGCAACGACCGGCGGCAGGAAATAGAGCTTGCGCAGAATGATGTGAATCTTGTGGAGAGTGTGGGGCTCGGTGGGAATCAGGAAGTGAAACAGGCTGACCAGCGCCAACATCAGGAGCAGGACCGCGACTCTCAGGTTACGTTTATGTGTGGAGAGTTCCGCTTCCATGTACAACCCGTCGCAGACTTTTCCGCAGGCGTTATAGACCAGAGCGAAAAAGAGGTTCTGGCGAATGTTACTCCATGGTGGCGCGACTTAGCCGCCGGGCGCGGGCGATACCCCGGAGATCCCTCTGTACTAGGGTAATCCCGGCGCTTTCCATGGCCACATCGGTACCGGCACCCATGGCGCCCCCACATGGACCACTCCATCCCCCGCCATTGCCACCGTGCGCATCGTTCTGGAGCCGCCGGACCACCTCCCTCTTCTGCCGGTATGACTCCGCCTAGTCAAGAAGCGGGTCGGCAGCAGCTTTTGCAACGGCTGTCCGGGGATCATTTCCGCCATGGCGATGACGAAGACGGGGAGCGTCAGGACGAGGCTTATCCAGAACCTGCGGGTCATGTCAGCGAGTTCCGGATTGGTCTCTTCCTCGCCGGATATGGTACGGGGCTCCAGCCATGCCGCATTTGGGGCACGCGCCGGGCACACTGCTGACAACCTCCGGATGCATGGGGCAGGAATATTCGCTGCCGGCTTGGACATCTTCCTTTTTGCTTTCGCCCGGCCGCTTCAGGAATGATTCGGGATCGGAACGGAATTTTTCGAGACAGTGGCGGCTGCAAAAAAAGTAGGTTCTGCCGTCATGCTCGTAGCTGCCGGCGGCGGAGTCGGCGTTAACTTCCATTCCGCAGACGGGATCAGTCACTTCGTGTGGATGGTTCATGGAGCACCTCCTGGAATCGAAGTTTACCACCTTCCTGAGGGCTTTCACTGCGGACGGATCTGGACGAACCTTTCCCGATTCTTCAGGCTTTGGTCATCAAGCTATTAGCGCCCAACCTCGGCGATCGCATTAGTTATGGCTTCCCGCGTGATCTCCCGATCACCCACGAAAATTTTCGTCTTTTTTGATTTGGAATTCGTGACAACCACCGAAGGTGTGCCCTTGAGACCGTAACCGCGGTAGACGGAGAGATCCGACTGCATGCCGTAAAGGATATCCGCGTAATCGAGCTGGCGCAGCTTGACGCCATGGGGGGCCACAGCGGCCTGGACCTCCTCGGGAGAGGGATTCTTCGTCTTCAGGGAAAGTTCGCTCAGTGCCTTGCGCAGCGCGAAGTACTTCTCCTTCTCGAAGGCGAGAAACTGGAGATGATAGGGAGTGAAGTTGAGAGTCTCCTTGTGGATGGGGAAGTCGACGAAACCGACTTTCGCCTTCCTGGCAATTTCGGGGTACATGGCGGCGATGGACGGCTCAACCTTGCGGCAGACAGGACAGAACCAGTCGCTCACGAAATAGACGATCGTGGAACTTTGCCTGTTCCCGAGATAGGGGTCAAGACCGGCTGCCGCGCTCTCCTGGCGTACCCCCAATAGAGCGGTTGTGAACCCGGCCACAATGACAGCGGCAGCAGTGATCATTCTTTTCAATCGTTTACCCATAACGGCTCCTTTGTTCGCCTTCTTTGCCATCGCTTCCATCCCAAGGGAGATGCATCCGACAAGCACTACTGCCGCGATGCCAAGGCAAATAGGGCACCACTCCCCGATAACGTACTTTTGAAGCCAGATGAACCTGATCTCTGCGCCTGCGGCAGCAAGCAACAGGAGCGTGACGGCACGTTCTGCTTTATGGAATCGGCGTCGGAGAGCCAGAGCCACAGCCAGCACAACGAAGAACGTGATGCCGAACCACCCGAAATCGAAGGCCAGGATGGAAAACTGACCGGTTTCGCTGCACGCGGAGCAGATTTTGAGGAGCGAAATGACCGAAAGGGACAATCCCGCGATGGTGGCAAGCCAGAGCAGCAGCGATGTGAGGGATATTCTGGGGGACATGGTGACCTACCAATGCTGCACCGACAGCAGAAAGGAATGGGGGCTGCCGCCCCCACCCCACGACTGACGGGCACGCCCGGCGCTAGGAAATACAGCAGGGGGCAAAGCCCATCTTCTCTCCTGCTGAACGGATCTCTTTCTTCAGCTCACCTATCTGTTTTTCCAGGTCGGCTGTCCTGTTCGTATCGATGCTGTTCATGCCGTATTCGGCGCGCAGTGCGTTCTCCTTTTCATTCAGGCTGTTTCTCAACGGTGCAGTGCTTTCCTTGAACTGCTGGACCGCCTGCGGATCCTTGCACTTGGCGTCATCTCCGCACGAGCCGCACGTTGCCGCATATGACACTCCACCGAGCATGAGCCCCAGGGCCGCGACGATGCCATACGTGAAAGTTCTTTTCATGACCATTCCTCCTTGTTGATGTCGTGGATTTGTTCAATCTGTCCTTGGTATACCAACAATCATGCCCAAACGAGGCGGCGCTGTTAACTGGCCAAAACTACATGCTTTTTTGGTGAGTCGCACATGATGCCGATTTCCAAGCAAAGGCTATATTGAGAATATTCTTCATCAATCCGGAATCTGTAGGCGAATAATCTACATCTGAACGTGCTTATATCAATCGGACATATGAAGCAATTAACAACATAAACCATCAAAAAATATCTTGATATTTATGACAATACGAATTAAAAACTCAATCCGTAATTGTTTACTTCCAAAGTATAATATTGCAATAAATTTCACACACACACTTAGTGTTGAATTACATCAGGTCGCCGGTAGTGCCGGCATGGGGATAAAAAGAATATGACTCGACAATTTCGCCTCGATACCCTTCTGATCCACGGCGGCCTCGAACCCGGACCGGCCGGGGCCACCACGGTTCCCATCGTCCAGTCCTCCTCCTTTGCCCACGACACCGCCGAGGACCTGGAAGACATCTTCCGCGGCCGGAAGGTCGGCCACGTCTACACCCGGATCAACAACCCGACCACCGAGAGCCTTGAGCGACGCCTGGCGCTGCTGGAAGGGGGAATCTCCGCCATCGCCACCTCCTCGGGGATGGCGGCCATCACCCTGGCGGTGCTGACCATCCTCCGCAACGGCGACGAGATCCTCTCCTCCGCCTCCCTCTTCGGCGGCACCTTCTCCCTCTTCCGCGACACCCTCTCCAACTACGGCATCGCCACCCGCTTCGTCGATCCCAGCGACCTGCCGGCCATGCGGGCCGCGGTCAACGAGCGGACCCGCCTCATCTTCGTCGAGACCATGGGGAACCCGCGGCTCGACGTCCCCGACCTGGCGGCCCTGGCGGCCATCGCCCGCGAGGCGGGGGTCCCCCTCGTTGTGGACGCCACCGTCACCACCCCGGTTCTCGGCCGGGTGAAGGAGCTGGGGGCCGACATCATCGTCCATTCCACCAGCAAGTACATCAACGGCACCGGCAGCGCCATCGGCGGCGCCATCATCGACTGCGGCATCTTTGACTGGCGGCGCGAGAGCTATCCCCACTTCGAGCCGTTCGTGAAGAAGTTCCGCCAGTTCGCTTTTACCGCCCGGGCCCGGAAGCTGATCCACAAGGATCTCGGCGCCTGTCCCGCCCCCATGAACTCGTTCCTCTTTGCCGAGGGGATCGAGACCATGGCGCTGCGGATGGAGCGCCACTGCGACAATGCCCTGCGCCTGGCGGAGTTTCTGGCCGCCCACCCCAAGGTGGCGTGGGTCAACTATCCCGGCCTGGCCTCATCGCCGTGGTACGAAACGGCCAAGAAGCAGTTCGGCGGCCGCTACGGCGCGCTCCTCACCTTCGGTCTGGCCGACAAGGCAGCCGCCTTCCGCTGCATCGACGGCCTGCGGCTGGCCAAGAACCTGGCCAACATCGGTGACGCCAAGACCCTCGTGATCCACCCCGCCAGCACCATCTGCGCCGACTTCGGCCCCGAAGAAAAGGCCCTCATGGGGGTGAGCGAGGAGATGATCCGCGTCTCCGTCGGCATCGAGGCCATTGACGACATCATCGAGGACTTTGCGGAGTCCCTCGAAAACATCTGAAGGAGATAGACATGAACCTGACGGTAAACGGAAAACCCTCAACGGTGGATGGCGCGGAGAGCCTGAACGTGACCGAGCTCCTGGCCGCGCTCAAGGTGGCCCAGGCCGAGTACGTGACGGTGGAGCTGAACGGTGAGGTTCTGGAACGGGAGGGGTTCGACGCAACGATTGTGAAAGACGGAGATGCCGTGGAATTTCTTTATTTTATGGGCGGGGGGCAATAGATGTTCACCGACGAGCAGATCGAACGCTACTCCCGCCACATCATCCTGAAAGAGGTGGGGGGGAAGGGCCAGAAGAAACTCCTGGACGGGAAGGTAATGGTGATCGGCGCCGGCGGTCTCGGGGCTCCCATCGCCCTCTATCTGGCCGCGGCCGGGGTCGGCACTATCGGCATTGCCGATGCCGACATGGTGGACCTCTCCAACCTCCAGCGCCAGGTGATCCACTTCACCCCCGACGTGGGAAAACCGAAGGTGGAATCGGCCCGGGAGAAGATGGAGGCCATGAACCCCGATGTGACGGTGCGGACCTACCAGGAGTGGATCTCCGCCGCCAACATCGCCCGGATCATTGCCGACTACGACTTCGTCATCGACGGCACCGACAACTTTGCCGCCAAGTTTCTCATCAACGACGCCTGCGTCATGGTGGGGAAACCCTATTCCCACGGCGGCATTCTCCAGTTCGTGGGCCAGACCATGACCATCAGGCCGGGGGAATCCCCCTGTTACCGCTGCATTTTCCCGGCCCCGCCCCCCAAGGATGGGATCCCCACCTGCTCCCAGGCGGGGGTCATCGGCGTTCTTCCCGGAGTCATCGGCACCATCCAGGCCACCGAGGCGATCAAGTTCCTGATCGGGAAGGGTGACCTCCTTACCGGTCATATCATGATGTATAACGCCCTGGAGATGAACTTCCGCAAGGTGAAGATCAACCGCAACCGCAAATGCCCCGTCTGTGGCGAGAACCCCACGGTGACGGAGCTGGTGGACGAACTGGACGCCCTGAACGTCTGCGACCTGGAGAAGTGACCATGCTCAAGATTCCCCGCGCGATCCATGACGATCTCATCGCCCATGCCCGGGCCGACTTTCCCTATGAGGCGTGCGGCATACTCGGTGGCGTTGACGGTATTGTTTCGGCCATCTTCCGGATGGCCAATACCGATCAGAGCAATGAGCATTTCACGATGGACCCCAAAGAACAGTTCGCCGTGGTGAAAGAGCTGCGTAACCGGGGGCTGGCCATGCTCGCCATCTACCACTCCCACCCCGAGACCCCGGCCCGACCGTCGGAGGAGGATATCCGTCTGGCGTTCACCCCCGGGGTCTCCTACGTTATTGTCTCCCTCGCCGGAGTGGAGCCCGACGTGAAAGCGTTCCGCATCGCCGACGGGGTGGTGGAGCCGGAACCGATCGAGATAGTGGAATAAAGGAGAACGAACCAATGTCTGACGAAAAGCAAACCACCGCCATCGATCTGAAGAACCTCAAGGCCGGCGGCTTCATCAAGGAGCGGGGGAAGGACCTCTTCACCGTGCGTCTGCGGGTCCCCGGCGGGCGGCTGCCGGTGGGGCGACTGAAGAAGATTGCCGAGGTGGCGGAGAAGTACGGCCAGGGGATGGTGCATCTCTCGGTCCGCCAGTCAGTGGAGCTTATAAACATCAACTTCCGTGACTTCGACGCCGTGGTGGCCGAGCTGGGGGAGGGTACCCAGAAGGTCGCCTCCTGCGGCGCCCGGGTCCGGGTCCCCACCGCCTGCGGCGGCTGCGAGTATAACCCCAACGGGCTTGTCGACACCCAGAAATCGGCCCTGGAGGTGGACGAGAAGCTTTTCGGCACCCCCACCGGTCACCACAAGTTCAAGGTCGGCTTTGCCGGCTGCCCCTTCGACTGTCCCAAGTCGGCCACCAACGATGTCGGCTTCCAGGGGGCGGTCTGGCCCATGCTCTCTGTTGAGGATTGCATCGGCTGCGGCCTCTGCGACAAATCGTGCACCGAAGACGCCATTACCATTGGAGACGACGGGAAGCCCCGCTTTATCCCCGAGAACTGCCTCTACTGCGGCGACTGCCTCAAGGTCTGCCCCACCGAGGCCTGGCGGGCGGAAAGGAAGGGGTACACGGTGCGGATCGGCGGCAAGTGGGGGCGGCGTCCCCTGGTCGGCACCCTCTTCGCCGAGTTCCTGCCGGAGGAGCAGGTGGTCGATTTCATCGCCGCGGTGCTGGACTGGTACAAGGAAATGGCCGAAGGGAAGGGGAGGGTGAGGCTCGGCGACGTGATTCGCGCCGAGGGTCCTGATGGGCTCCTCGCCCGCCTGAGGGAGCGGTTCCCCGACTCCGTGGTCGATGCCACGATTCCCCCCCAAGCCATTGCCACCCAGGTAGGAAAGGAGAGGTGAACGCTATGACAACGGTCGATCTGCGCGGGGTAACCTGCCCCACCAACTTCGTCAAGGCCAAGCTGGCGCTGGAGATGGTCGACGCCGGCGAGGTGATTGAATTCTTCCTCGACGACGGCGAACCGGTGAAAAACGTCCCCCGGAGTCTCAAGGCGGAAGGGCACAAGCTCCTCGGTCTCAAGGAAACCGACGGCTACTACGTGCTGACCTTGGAGAAGGTGGACGAGTAGAGACGAACTCAAAATAATCGATCAGAGAAGGGAAGAGACTGTTTTCTGAAATGAAAGATATGTTGGTTCCCAAAGGTCAACGAGCGTTGAAGTATTTATCAATATTTATCAAGTTGCCAAAAAACCAGAAATTTGGCATTATCTTAGGTACAAAATATGTGAATTCGACAGCAAGTGTCGAAGCAAGATGACAACGATTACATGTAGTTGCGTCGGGTTAGATGGGAAAAGTTCGATTCCCGCCACCTCCACCAATTAATGGTCCGTTAAGGACCGGAGCAGTACAAGAAGCCCTGAGAAATCAGGGCTTTTTCTTTGGAGCTCCAATAGTAGGGGAAGATGCAGCATTATTTGTCGTGATCCAGAGCAGGGTCCCGAATAATATTTTTGCAAAGAGCATAACAGATGTTATATTCGCGAAACACATCCAAAATGCTCCCACCACGGTGATCTTGCTCTCAAGCGGCTGAGGTTGAACCGATGATCCGGCAACCCGAAAATTTTCCGGAACAGGTGAAGGAAGTCCGGAGGCAACTGGGGCTTTCCCAGGAAGAGCTGGCCCATGCCTTGGGGGTGAGCTTTGCCACGGTCAACCGCTGGGAGAACGGCAAGACGATGCCGTCGAAGCTGGCGCAGCGACAATTTGTGTCGTTTTGCATGGATAAGAACATTGACCCGACAACAGGGACGGGCAAACCATGAGTTACAACGAACAGGAGACCCGCTTTTTTCTCATCGACCCTGTGCTGCGCGACAAGGGCTATAACGACCATCAATGGCTCAAGCTGGAAACCCCCGCGCCGGTTGAACCCACCGGTCCCAAGGGGCGACGCCGCAAGGGGCCGGGGCGTACCGATTACCTGCTCTGCGTGCAGGTGGGTGACATGCCCAAACCCCTTCCTGTTGGCGTGCTGGAAGCCAAAAGGGAGAGCGAGGACCCCCTCAAGGGGATGCAGCAGGCCAAGGGGTATGCCGATTGCCAGCGTTTCGAGGTGAAGTATGTCTTTGCCACCAACGGCCGTCGCTATGGTGAATTCAATTTTTTCACCCGCCTGCAATGCGGGCCGGTTCCCTTTCAGGATTTTCCGCCGCATCCGGCTCTGACCGCACGCTACGCCAAAGACACCGGTATCGATATTTCCAGGCCCGAGGCCGCGATATTGTTTCAGGCCGACAGCCCCGCCTGGGCCCAAAGCCGTTACTACCAGGATGCCGCCATTCGCGCCGCCTTTGAAAAGATCATCCGGTGCCGGCAAAATGGGGAGCTACCCCGTGTGCTGCTGACGCTGGCCACCGGCTCGGGCAAGACCATCATCGCCACCAATTTGCTGTGGCGACTGAGCGAAGCCGGGCAGCTGCCCAAACCCGCTCTCTTCCTGTGCGACCGCGACGAACTGCGCGAGCAGGCCTACACCAAACTCAAGGCTGCCTTCGGCGACAACGCCCGCATTGTTAAAACCGAAAAGGGGCAGAACGCCGCCCGCAATGCCCGCATCCACATCGCCACCTACCAGACCCTGGGGCTGGACGATGACGATGAGGGTTTTGCCAGCTTCCTGAGCGAACACTACGGCGAAGACGCCTTCAGCGTCATCATCATCGACGAATGCCACCGCTCCGCCTGGGGCAGATGGTCGGAAGTGCTTAGGCGCAACCCCAGCGCCGTCCATATCGGCCTCACCGCCACCCCGCGCCAGTTGCACGAATCGAAAAACGCCACCGCCGAAGACCAGGAAATCACCGCCAACAACCGTAAATACTTTGGCGAGCCGGTGTACGAATACACCCTGATCCAGGCCCAGGAAGACGGCTACCTGGCCGCCTGTGAAATCGTCAAGCGCAAGGCCAGCATCGACAACCGCGTCTTCACCAGGACTGAAATTCTCGCCGCCAAGCCAGTGGATATCCGGACCGGCAGGCCCCTCACCGAAGCGGACCTGACCAAGGAGGAATACACCGGCAAGGACTTCGACCACGAGCTGTTCATCGAGCTGCGCACCCCCAAGATGTGCGAAGACCTGTTCCAGCTCCTCTGCCAGAACGGCGGGCCGGAGCAGAAGGTAATCATTTTCTGCACCCGCGAGATCCACGCCGACCGTGTGGCCCAGCAGATGAACAACCTCTACGCCCGCTGGTGCCGCGAAAACCGCCAGACACCCAAGGACCACTACGCCTTCAAGTGCATGGGGGGCCAGAACAACGGCGCGGACATGATCGAGCCGATGCGGGGCTCCGGCGAGCGGGCCTTCATCGCCTGTACCGTGGACCTTCTGGAAGCGGGGGTGGATATCGAACGCCTCAACGCCGTGGTCTTCTTCCGCTACCTGCAATCGCCCATCAAGTTCTACCAGATGGTGGGGCGGGGCACCCGCATCCACGAAGAGACGGACAAGTACAAGTTTTGGCTCTACGATTACACCGACGTCACCAGCCTGTTCGGCACCGACTTCATCACCAAGCCGCCCCGTCCGGGAGGCGGAGGGAAGGGGGGCGATGGCGGCGGCGAAGGCCCCGGCGGAGGCGATCCCGAGCCCCCCGCCGTGGCCGAGGTGGGCGGCCATTACGTTGCCGTCACCCCGCAGGGGAGATTCATCCTCACCAACCGCGATGGCCGCGACACCCCCATTCCGGTGGACGAATACCGCCGCGAGGTGATTCAGCGGGTGCTGCGCGAGGCCCACAACCTCGATGAATTCCGCCAGCTGTGGATAGAGACCCAGAAGCGCCGCCAACTCATCAGCCACCTGCTGGGGGACAACTTCAGCCCGGAGGTGATCCGTGAAATCGACCAGATGAACGACTTCGACCTCTACGACTTCTTCGGCCACCACGGCTACCATGCCCGCGCCCTGAAGCGCCCCGAGCGCGGCGGGTTGTATATCTCCGGCAATCAGGGGTGGTTTGACGGCATGGATGGCAAGGCCGCCATCGTGCTCAAGGGGCTCGGCCACCAGTTCGCCCAGGGGGGGACCGATGCGCTGGAGACCCCGGCGTTGTGGGAGGTGCCGGAGATCAAGCGGGCAGGGGGGCTGAATGCGCTGCGGGTGCTGGGGAGGCCGGCGGCGTTGATGCATGAGGCGAAGGGGAGGTTATTTGGGGTATGAAAAACCAGCCGTTGTCCAAGTTTATCATATCTGCGCAGGCCGGCATCGCTTGCGGGCAGCGTGACGACAAAGGAACTGCGCAGCTTCGATTAAACAATCTACTGACGAATGGTGCGGTCGACTTTGTGGGCCATATCAGGATTCCGAGTGACCTGGTAACTGAGGAAATGCTGCTGCAGTCCGGCGACGTTCTGTTCAACAACACGAACAGTGTCGAGCTCGTTGGAAAGACTGCCTACTTTGCCGGTCACCACGAAAAGATTACCTTCAGCAACCACATAACGCGACTCCGAGTGAGAAGCGACGAACTAGACTCTGAATACCTGGCTCTCTGGTTACAACATCAATGGCGAGCAAAGGTCTTTGAGGGAATGTGTGATCGTTGGATCGGTCAGGCCGCAGTCCAGCGAAGCAAATTGGAAGCATTAGAGATCCCGATTTCATCAATTACTGAGCAGCGAGCGATTGCCGCCCGACTGAAAACCCAACTGGCCGAGGTAGAAATAGCTCGCCAGGCGGCGGAGGCACAGTATCGGGACACTCAAAATCTGAGTTCTCGTGTTCTTAAAGATATATTTTCTGACTTGGATATGGCACCAAAGGCCAAAATTGGCGACATTGCAGCGACGACGAGTGGTTCGACACCTGCAAGAGGCTACAAGAACTATTGGCTGCCTGCTGAAATTCCGTGGGTAAAAACAGCCGAGGTGGCATTTGCCCCCATTACCGAAACGGAAGAGGCGATATCACGAACCGCACTGGAAGAGTGCTCACTGACATTGCTCCCTCCCAAGACAGTTCTAATCGCCATGTACGGCCAAGGAAAAACTCGGGGCCAATCGGCGATTCTCGAAATTCCGGCCACAACCAACCAAGCGTGTTTTGCCATCTTGCCCAATGATACTTGGGAGCCAGAATTTTTGTACTTTTGGCTTAAATCGTCATATCAGGATTTACGCGACGTATCCGAAGACCGTGGCGGGAATCAGGCCAACCTGAATGGTGCTTTACTAAAAGCGCTGGAAATTCCTGCTCCGAAGAAAACCGAGCAGCTCATAATCGTGGAGAGGGTAAAAGCAGCTTTGACTGAGATCGAAGCGATAAGTAATTCTTGTAAGGCGACGCTGGAATACATCAATCTGCTGCCGACTAAAATTCTCTCCAGCGCCTTTGATGCGGCGGCGTGAGGCCGCCCCCCTCCCCGCCTCCCCCCGCTGGGGGGAGGAGTTGAAAACCCACAATGAATGAATCCAAAAAGAAGACACCCATGCCCAGACAAAAAAGATCTGAAAAGCAGAAAACCCCAAAAACCATCGGCTCCACCCAGTCGCTTTCCTCTTTCGTGAAATCCATCTGCGACGTGATGCGCCGCTCCAACTGCGCCAGCGCCCTGCAGTACGTGCCGGAACTGACTTGGATTCTTTTCCTGCGGATTCTCGACGATCAGGAATCCCGGTCGCGGGAGGAGGCGGAGGCGGTGGGCGCCAATTTCAGCCCAGCCCTGCACGCCCCCTACCGCTGGCAGGACTGGGCCGCCCCCTGGTCGGAAAAGAGCGATCACCCGAAAACCGCTGAGGGGAAGCCCTTCGGCTGGAAGCGGCAGGAGCTGTTCGCCGCCGGTGAGGGCAAGCTGTTCGACTTCATCAACAAGGAACTGCTCCCCCATCTGCACAGCCTGGATATCGATACACGCACCGGCCTTTCCAACCCCTCAGCCAGCCGCAAGCAGCGCATCATCGGCCGCATCATGACGGCAGTGGAGCGGGTGCGGGTCGATAGCGAGACCAACCTGCGCGATATCCTCGACAAGGTGCACGAGATCAACACCGACCATGTGGACGACACCCACTTTTTCACCCTGTCGCAGGTGTATGAAGACCTGTTGCTGAAGATGGGTGAGAAGAACTCGGACGGCGGCCAGTTCTTCACCCCGCGCGAGGTGATCCGCGCCATGGTGCATACGGTGAATCCGTCTCTGGGGCAGACGGTCTATGACCCCTGCTGCGGCACCGGCGGGTTTCTGGCCATCGCCTACGAGCACATCGCCCGTACGCTGGGCAGCAGCGCCACCAGCACCGATATCGACACCCTCAAGCACGATACCTTTTTCGGCCGCGAAAAGGAGAACCTGGTTTTCCCCATCGCCCTGGCCAACCTGGTGCTGCACGGTATCGACCAGCCCAATCTGTGGCACGGCAACTCCCTGACCCGCCGCGCCACCTACGGCGCGTTGTTCGAGCAGGCGCCGAAGACCTTCGACGTGATCCTCACCAACCCGCCGTTCGGCGGCAAGGAGGGGAAGGACGCCCAGAAGAATTTCGCCTTTGAAACCAGCGCTACCCAGGTGCTGTTCGTGCAGGACATCCTGAGCGAGCTGGCCCCCAGGGGCACCTGCGCCATTGTGCTGGATGAGGGACTGCTGTTTCGCACCAACGAGAGCGCCTTTGTGGAGACCAAGCGCAAGCTGGTGGACGAGTGCGAGCTGTGGGCCATCGTGAGCCTGCCTGGCGGGGTGTTTTCCACCGCCGGGGCCGGTGTCAAAACCAACCTGCTGTTTTTCACCAAGGGCAAAAAGACGGAAAAGATCTGGTACTACGACCTGTCACAGGTGAAGGTCGGCAAGAAGACACCGCTCACCCTGGCCCATTTTGGCTTCGACACAAACGGTGCGGTGCTGGCCGACGCCCACTTGCCCGCCAGCCTCACCGCGGAATGGCGGGATGGTGAAGCCAACGAGGGGAAACCCTTTCCCAGCTATGCCCGGATGCTCAAACAGCGGGGCAGGCCGGAGGGGGAGAGCCGCTACTCCTGGACCGTGGATTTTGTCGCACGGCGCGCCGCGGCTCGTCAGGAGATGCAGCCGCTCCTGGACGAAGCATCGCGGATCAAGGGGGCGGTGGTCGACCTCAAGGAACGGCTCAAGGGCCTGAAGAAAGAGAGAGCCGGCAAGGAAGCGCTGGATACGCTTGATGGAGAAATCAGGGAGAAGGAGAAGGCTGCCCGTGAACTGGAAACCAAGGCCACTGACATTGATGCCGCTGTTTTCGACCTGAAGGCGGTAAACCCCAATGCAGTCGCCAAGGTGGATGCCCGTTCGCCGCGGGAGATCATCGGCACTATCGAGGCCCAGGGGCGCATCGTTTCGGACGCCTTGGCCAGACTTACCGCGCTACTGGCTGAATTGGACTGAGGCGATCATGATCTTCACTCCGCAATTCACCATTACCCCGGCCATCGTGAATCTGGTCGCGTGGATCAGCGAAGCCATTGGTCGTCTGACCATCCAAAGCGATGCAGTCAAGGCACTGCGCCTGCGGCGCATCAACCGCATCCGCACCATCCGGGGCTCGCTGGCCATCGAGGGGAACACCCTGAGCGAAGAGCAGATTACCGCAATCCTGGACGGCAGGCGGGTTATCGCCCCTCCCCGGGAGATTCTGGAGGTGCGTAACGCCATCGCCGCCTATGACCGTTTCGAGAAGTGGCGGCCTGAGGTGGAAGCAGAGTTGCTGGAGCCCATCGCATCCTGATGAAAGGGCTCATTAACGAGGCCGGAAACTACCGCCGCAGTGGGGTAGGGGTGATGGCGGGTGGGCAGGTGATCCACATGGCGCCGCCGGCGGATCGCGTTCCAGCGCTGATGGATGATCTCTTTCGATGGCTGGCTACCAGTGAAGCGCATCCCCTTATCACCAGTTCGGTCTTTCACTACGAGTTCGAGTTCATCCACCCCTTCGCCGACGGCAACGGTCGCATGGGACGCTTGTGGCAGACCTTGATTCTGACCCGCTGGAATCCGATATTTGTCGAAATCCCGGTGGAAAGTTTAGTGCATGAACATCAGGCAGAGTATTACGAGGCGCTGCAAAAGAGCACGGCTCAGACCGACTCGGCACCTTTTATCGAGTTCATGCTCCGGATGATTTTGGATGCCGTACAGTCCGCCACCCCCCAAGTCGCACCACAAGTTACCCCCCAAGTCGAACGGTTGCTAAAAACAATGAATGGCGAGATGACCCGCGAAGAGATCCAAAGCGCCCTCGGTCTGAGGGACCGAAAGTCGTTCATGGAGCGTTATCTCAAGCCCGCTCTGGCGGTGGGGGTGATTGAGATGACGATTCCGGATAAGCCCAACAGCCGGCTGCAGAAATATCGGCTGACCGGGCAGGGGAGGGCGGCTGCGGAATCGTGAATAGTGGGGCAAGTTCCGGGAATAGGCCAGTAAGGTACTTGAACATCAGAAGAGTAATCTGAGCGAGGCAAAAGAAGATGCAATCAATCAAGACCATGCTGAAGGGGCTGACCCACGAAGATATCCGCCAGTGGGCCGGAAGCAAGATCTTCAATCGCGGCAAGGATTATGTGGCCAGTGTATCGGGGCTTTCCCGTACCGAGGATGGCACTCTGGTGGCCTGGGTTTCCGGTACGGACGAGTACGCGACCTCGGTCCGTCGAAACGATGAGGGGGATTTCGATTATGGCTGCACCTGCCCCTATGACGGCTGGGGGCCCTGCAAGCATGTGGTGGCGGTGCTGTTGGCGGTTGCCAGAGAGCTGGAGCGGAAGCGGGATATTCCCCTGCTTGACCCTGATGACGATCTCTATCTGGAGGCGTTTGACGATTTCCCGGAGGACGACGATTGGGCGGATGACGAGGATGACGACGACTTTGACGCGGACGATTCTCCCCGGCCAGCGGTCAGGGGGCGAGCCCCGCAGATCGAAGCCATCCTTGCCGCGAAAAGCCGCGATGAATTGCAGGCGTTGCTGATAGATCTGGCGGTAGATTTCCCCGAGGTGAACCGTCGGATTCGGGAATTGGCACAACTTGAGACGGGGCAGGTCGACAAACTCGTCCGTGCGCTGCAAAAGGAGATCCGCAACCTGACGGCCCAGGATGCCTGGTTCAACCCCTGGAAGGATGAGGGGAACCTCCCCGACTATTCCCATGTTGAGGAACAGCTGCAGACGCTGCTCGACAATGGGCATGCCGATGAGGTTTTCGCCCTTGGCGAGGAGCTGTGGGAACTGGGGAGTACGCAGGTGGAGGAATCCCAAGACGAAGGGGACACGGCCCTGGCGATCGCGTCCTGTCTTGAAATTGTTCTGCAGGCCCTGCCCCGAACCTCATTGGCTCCTTCCGGGCAGCTGCTATGGCTGGTCGAGCATGAGATTGCCGATGAATTCGCCCTGCTGAACGGGGCGGATGTTTTCCTTAACGACCGGCGCTACACGGAGGATCACTGGCGCGAGGCTGCCACGGGGCTTCAGCAGCGTCTGCAGAAGATAGCGCTGCCGCAATCGGGGGGTTTTACGGAGACTTATCACCGCGAGAAGCTCGTGACTTGGCTCTGCAGTGCCTACCAGCGCAGCGGGGAGCCGCAGAAGGTTATCCCGTTGCTCGAAGAGGAGGCTGACCGTTGCCGGAGTTACGATGCCCTGGTGAAGGCCCTGCTTGAAGTCGGCGAGCGTGACCAGGCGCGACAGTGGTGCATTCGGGGATTCAAACAGACCGTTTCGGATGCGCCCGGGATTGCCAGCGGACTGCAGAAACGCCTGCGGCAGATGGCTGAAGAGGAGGGGAGGTTTGACCTTTCCGCAGCCTACCGGGCCGATGATTTTTTCGATCAGCCGTCCGTCAGTGCCTATGACAAGCTGCGCCAGGCGTCGGAACGGGTAGGTGTGTGGTCTGCGGTTCGTAAGGGGGGTCTCGATTATCTGCAGACTGGCCGGCGCCCCGTGGCCGGCGGTAAAGGGGAAGCAGGATGGCCGCTGTCGGAGCCGGAGGTTAAAAAGCCTGAAGCCAAGGGGAAAATCAGGGGCGCAAGCTTTCCGGACAGTGAAATGCTGATTGAAATCGCCATTCTGGAAGAGCGCCACGATGATGCCGTGGCCATCTATCAGGAACTGGCCAAGTCCAAGCGCTGGAGCTGGAGCATCGATGAGAAGCTGGCCCAGACGGTGCATGCGACCCATCCCGATATTGCCTTGCAGATATGGAAATCGATTGTCGATCGCCTGATCGGGCAGGTCAAGCCAAAGGCCTACGAGGAAGCCGCGGGGTATCTGCGGAAGATGCACACGGTTTACGGGCAGACCGGCTGTCTCGCCGACTGGAAGGCGCTGATCGCCCGCTTGCGCGTGGAGCACAAGGCCAAGCGGCGTCTGATGGAGGTGCTGAATGGACTGGAAAACAGATAGGAGCTACGCCGAAATCTTCTGAGAGATCGGGGGCAACTGGAGCAGGAGAGAGTAGGATTCACTCATATTGACGAATATATTGAGAGGGAAAGATAGCGCCAGTAAGTTCGCATGATTATTTTGAAATGATTTCCGACATTATCGCCCGTGACAGACAAAAGGCCCTGATTTACCGGGGCCTTTTTGTTTGTGTGTTGTCGGGCATGTTCAAGAGTTTGGGGGTAGTTCATCCTGGGTTTGGTAAGGGGGAGATAATGTTTTCGGTCCGTTGCATACCTGACAAGCCGATATAAACTTGCACAGTAAACTGTCTTGGAAGACGCAGACTGGGTGGGTGGAGGGAGTCGAACCCGCGTCCGAAAGTATTGATCAATATTGCAGAAGGGAGGTGAGGGAAAGGAGGTTTCTGATGATCACGTCTGGCCAGAAAGGCCGTACAAACTCCTAGGGCAGGAGCTGTATTTTCAAGGAGGACAACCGTGAAAAAAATAGTCTCAAGCATTGCGGCTTTAATTGCCGTGCTGTTAGTCTCTGCGGGTGCAGGTTTCGCAAAACACAAACAGGATGCGGCAGAGGGACGCGACATCTGGTTCAAGAGTACTTTCGGTGGTGAGCGTTTTTTCAGCCTTATCCTGCCTAATCCGCCGTTCAGTCTCCCGCTTGGTTTCGACCAAATGCTGACCTGGCCCCGCGACACCCGTTTCGACGAGTTTGGGGTTATCAATGACCCGGACTGCACTCCGGGTGACGCCTCGACCGGCTACTTCGACCGATGCGCCGACCCAGAGTCCGCGGGCGTCATCGGAATCCGCAAGTTCCCCAATCCGTCAGGGGGGCCTCCACTCATCGGCGTTACCTGCGCCGCCTGTCATGCCGGGTTTGATCCCAATCATCCCCCCGTTGATCCGAACCATCCGAAGGCGGAAAACATTCACCCGACCATAGGAAACCAGTTTGTGCAGATCGGAAAGATTTTCAAAGCCCACCTCTCGCCCCACGATCCCCGATACCAGGTGTTTAACAGTTGGGCTCCCGGCACGGTGGACACGACAGTTCTGGAAAACGACCACATCAACAATCCGGGGATGATTACGCCGATATGGGCTGTTCCGGACCGTCCGTTCTTCGATGTGACCCATGACGGCGTGCCTCTTAGTGTCCATCGCAACGGACAGGGGGGTGAGGATGATGCCGGCTGCGAAACAGCGGCACTCCGCGTCTATTTCAACATCGGCATGTGCGCTGCGGAGTGCATGGTCGGGCATCTGGCCAACGGCCCCGACGGGAGTCAGACGCCCATCGATCTTGCCGAGTGCCGGAATGTCTGCCCCGATCTGTTGGAGGCCGAGGCGTCCGTCGGGAAGCTCTGTGCCTTTCTCCAGACACCCCGTTCTCCCCGGTTGGTGACCGCCCCGGGCGGCCCTCAGTTTGTCGATTGGAAGGTTGTCCAAAAGGGGGAAAAAGTCTTCTTCAGCGCTTGCGGATCGTGCCACTCTGATGGCGATCGTTCCGTGAAACACAACACTCTTACCGACGACCTGATCCACCCGTATTCGGAAATCGGCACGAACAGCTGCCGGGCCCACACAACTAACTGGATGGAGGGGCACATCTGGGCAGCCTTCTCATCGGACCAATACAAGGAACGGCCCACCGGCGGCCCCGGTTTCTACCGTGATATGCCCCTGGTCGGCATTTGGGCCACCGCTCCGTTCTTCCACAATGACAGGCTGGGTCCCAATACAGGTGACCCGTCAGTCGCCGGACGAATCGCAGCCTATGAAACTGCGATGGACCTGCTTCTTAACCCTGAAAAGCGCGATGAAGCCGGTTCCATCCTGCGTACCGATGATTTCGTGCAACTGCCGACCCCGACCGGTGTCGTGACGCTTCCAGCCGGGACTCCCGTTGCGCAGTTCGCCAATATCGAGCCAGGCAGCGGCGACAATCTCTGCCCGGATCTCATGGAAAACCAGGGGCACTATTTCGGGGCTGACCTTTCGGCAGAAGACAAGTATGCGCTGACGGAATTCTTGAAGACGCGTTGATTTCTTCTATCGGCAGATGTTGCCACAACTTGAGGATTATTATTGAGGAAAGGAGGATGACCATGAAATTGCTGAAACTTATCTGCTTGTGTTGTGCGCTGGCCTTAGTGGGGGCAACAGTGGGAACTTACCTTGACGCGAGTGCAACCGAAGAGAAGCCCTTGTCTGATGCCAGTGTAAATCTTAAGGAGATGCCTCTCTTGAAGGGAGAAACATGGCAGGCCATGACTTCTGGTGAAAAGATTGCCTTCATCTGGGGTATCGGGCATGTCGTGACGATGGAACGTGAAGTTGAGGGAAAACGGCCAGAATTGAAAAAAGCAGGACTCGCCTCGAAGATGGCGGAGGGTTTGGCTGGAATGCCTATGACTGAGATTGTCTCTATGATCGACAAATACTATACAGACAATCCCGGATCGCTTTCAGATCCTGTAATGAAGGTTCTTTGGGACAAAATTGTCAAGCCGAGAATAAAGGCCGGTTTTTACGATGAAATCAAAGAATAGAAATGATGATTATCAGACATCGTCAGAAGGTTTATGTCGTGGCGTTGATAGAAAGGAGATGTCTTATGAAACTTAATAAATTTGTCGCTATAGCTGCCTTGGTTTCGGTAACGGCAGGGTGCGCCGGGATGTCGCAAACCGAGCAGCGCACGTTGAGCGGAGGTGCAATTGGTGCCGCAGGCGGGGCCCTTCTTACCGGGATAGCAGGGGGGAATGCCGCGGTTGGAGCTACTCTCGGCGGCGCAGCAGGAGCTCTTACCGGCTATATTCTTGGTGAATCGAAGAAAAAATAAAGAGACCTCCAAAATCCAGTCATCCAACTCTTACGTTTTGGAGCGAATGAGTTTATTGAGTTTGGGGGCTCCTGCCTTGGGTGCCCCCTTAATTTCACCATCGTTTCTCATCTACGACATTCAAGGATTTGAAGCATAAAGCAGGTCAGCTGTTAAGGGTAGAAAGCTTAACGAATATTTTCTATTATATCTTCAGTCACATCCCTCAGTTCCACCATGTCACCCAGATAGAGCAGGTCCCGTTTCGGCACAATTGCGGCAAAACCGTTGGCTTTTCCGTACTCGTCCGCGGCCTTCTGGATGGCCTTGATCATGGACTCGCTCAATTCGCTCTCCATTTTCCGCATCTCTTTTTCGGCGCCCTGCGCAAACTTCTGATATTCCCCCACCTTCTTCTCCAGCTCCTTTATCTTTGCCTGCCGTTGCTGCGGGGAGAGGGCAGGAAGCTTCGTTTCGATATCCTTCTTCATGGTTTCGAGTTTTTTCTGCCGGGCGGTAATCTGGGAGCGGTATTTCTCGGTCTTATCCTTTAACCTGGCGTTTGCCGCCTTGCCGGGGGCCGAGTCGCTGGCTATCTTCGAGATGTCCACAGAGCCGATTTTCACGGTCGACTGTGACTGCAGCGTTTCAGTGGCCTTAGGCGGCTCGCTGGCTGGTTGGGGTTCGATCTTTGGCAGCTCTTCTGCCATGGCGGAAAAGGAAAAGATGCAGGCGAGAAGGACAAGGATGGCAATTGGTTTCATAGGAGCACCTCTGTGAGATAGATGTGTTATCTGCTGGAACAAAACGAAGATACGCTGTTTGCATAAACCAGGCAAACAAAACCGTGTGTTGCGCTTGTTTCGGGGCCATGAAGAAGGACCAATAATGCGCCCGCGAAGTAGGAGAACTGTTAAAACTTTCGCCTTGACAGGGTGTGTATTTTAGTGAACATAGCTTCGAGGAATCGCTGCATCATCGATGCTGGCGGGGTGGAAAATATTTTTTCAACGTTTTGCGGGGTTCCTCGTTTACTTGACAATGGATGAAGAATAATCTGTTTTTGCCGGAAGAGGGCACAACCCTGCTTCGACGGCTTTTGAGGAGGAATTGACCAATGAAACGGATGTGTGCTGCCCTGTGCCTCTGTCTTGCCGCGGTGCCCGCTTTGGCTGAGGAGGGCCGGATATCCCTGACCCTCGCGGAGGCCGTCAGGAGTGCTGTTGAAAGGAATCTCGATGTTAAGGCCGAGCTCTACAACCCGGCCATGGCCGAGGCGGATGTCAGGAAGAACAAGGGGATTTACAACCCGCGGCTCACCCTCGATACCGCATTCGACTATTCAGAAACTGAAGCGGTAAGCGCGTTCCAGACGGGTTCTGCGATCAACAGGAACAGCCAATTCACGATCAATCCGGGGATCAACCAACTCATCCCGTTCGGCGGCACTGTCGGCCTCACCTTCAATAATGCCTACAACAAGAACAATGCATCTTCGGAACGACTCTTCCTCAACGAATACTGGAATTCTGACGTCTCCCTCAGCATTTCGCAGCCGCTGCTCAAGAACTTCGGCAGGGAGCCGACCGAACTGGGCATCATGGTGGCCATGGGGAACAAGGACGGCTCCACCGAGCGGTTCAAGACAAAGCTGCTGGACACGGTGGCCCGGGTTCGGACCGAGTACTACCGGCTTTACCTCTTGCGGGAGGAACTTGAGGTGAAGCGTACGTCCCTCGATCTTGCCCGCAAGATTCTCAGCGATACGCAAGCGCGGGTAAAGGCGGGGGTCCTTCCTGCCATGGAGATCCTCAACGCTGAATTCGGCGTGGCGAGCAGGGAGAAGGATCTGAACGACGCCGAGAGGGCGGTGCTCAATCAAAACGATTTCCTGCGGGTATTGCTTCAGCTTCCCATGCAGGGAGAGATCATCCCGACCGACGTACCGACAAGGGACCCTTTCCAGACCAATCAGGAGGAGTTGGTCAGGCGTGCCCTGGAAATCCGCCCGGAACTGCTGGAGCAGCGGAGCAACCTGCGTACCAGCGAACTCCAGATGAAGGTCGCCCACAACCGGACGCTTCCCGACCTGAACCTCAATTCCAGTCTTGCCCTCACCGGGATCGACAGCAAATACAGGCGTGACGTGGAGAAAGTGGGTTCTGCCGACTACCCCGTCTGGAGCGTGGGGCTCACGTTCGAGTATCCTCTCGGCAACGATGCGGCACGGAATGAGTACATCAGGAGCAGGCTCCAGGTGGAGCAGATCAGGACCCAGATCAGAAGCCTCGAGTCGAACGTGGAAAACGATGTGAAGATAGCCATTCGCGCCATTAAGACCAACTTCAAGCAGATCGAGGTCACCGACCGGGGCAAGGCGTTTGCCGAGGAGCGGCTTCGCTCATTTATCAGGAAGAACGAGGTGGGGCTCGCCACTACCAGGGATGTGCTCGATGTCGAGAACGACCTGGCAACGGCAAAGGACAACCAGATCAAGGCACTGGTGGGATATTCCGAAGCCATAACCCAACTCTGGCGCGTAACCGGCGATCTTCTGGAAAAACTGGGAATAACGGTTACTGAAATGGATGGCGATAGTCTCTATGCGCAACACGCCCGCCAGTGACCGTTCCATATCCGGTAAACGCCTGTCACCCGCTTCGGAGTCAACTGTAATGACGATGCTTTCCGCTACATCTGGCGGCCGAAGACCGCTCATCCATTTTCTGTGCTCCCCTGCGGGAGTTAAGGTCCTTGTACTGCTGATTCCGCTGGTGTTTGGCGCCTGTGCAAAGAAGGAGCAGAAACCGAAAGCCAAGCCGCCGGTGCCGGTTGCGCTTGCCACGGTCGAGCGGAAAACCATTCCGGTCCAGATCAAGGCCATCGGCAACGTGGAACCCTACGCCACCGTGGCGGTCAAGGCCCAGGTGAGCGGCGAGGTGCTGAAGGTCCATTTCTCCGAGGGGCAGGATGCGAAAAGGGGGGACCTTCTCTTTACCATCGACCCGCGCACCTATCAGGCTGCGTTGAGGAAGGCCGAGGCCAACCTCTCCCGCAACCGGGTTCAGGCCCGGAACGCCCGACAGGACGCGGAACGGTACGCCCAACTGGTGAAGGACGGCATCGTCACCCAGGAGCAGTACGAACAGTACCGGACCAGGGCCGAGGCCTTTGCCGCCGACGTGGCCGCCGACCTGGCCGCCGTGGAGAACGCGAAGGTGGAGCTTTCCTACTGCTCCATCCGCTCCCGCACCGGGAATCTGGCGGTCCACGCGGGGAACATCGTCAAGGCCAACGAGAACCCTCCTTTGGTCACCATCAACCAGATAACGCCGGTCTACGTGACGTTCTCCATCCCCGAAAAGGACCTCTCCGAGATCAAGCGCCGCATGGCAGGGGGTAAGCTGGCGGTGGAGGCGACCATTCCCAACGATAACGGCCCGACGGAACAAGGGATCATCAGCTTCCTCGATAACACCGTCGATATGGCCACCGGCACCATAAAGCTCAAGGGGACCTTCGAGAACAGGGGACGGCGCCTCTGGCCAGGGCAGTTCGCCAACGTGGTCGTGACCCTCTCGGCCCGGCCCGATGCCGTCGTGGTACCGACCCAGGCGCTCCAGACCGGCCAGAGCGGCCCTTACGTTTTCGTGGTGAAGGCCGACTCCTCCGTGGAGATCCGTCCGGTGACCCCGGGCATTGCCCACGAAGGGTTCACCATCATTGAGCAGGGGCTTGCGCCGGGCGAAACCGTGGTGACCGACGGACAGATGCGGCTCACCCCCAATGCCAAGGTGATGGAAAAGCAGAGACCGGGGGGCGGGGACCAGGGACCAGCAAAATCCGGGCAGGCTACCGGCCAGTCTCCGGGTAGCCATCCATGAACATAGCCGAAATCTTCATCCGGCGGCCGGTCATGACGAGCCTCGTCATGCTGGCCGTCATGCTTTTCGGTCTCATCGCCTACAACAAGCTGCCGGTCAACGACCTCCCCACCGTCGACTACCCCACCATCCAGGTCTCCGCCAGCCTCCCCGGCGCCAACCCCGACACCATGGCCTCGTCGGTGGCGCTCCCCCTGGAGCGGGAGTTCTCCACCATCGCCGGCGTGGACTCCATGACCTCCACCAACGGTCTCGGTTCATCCCGCATCACCATCAAATTTACCCTTGACCGCGACATCGACGCCGCGGCCCAGGATGTCCAGGCGGCCATCTCCCGGGCCCAGCGCCAGCTCCCCCAGGACATGCCGGCGCCGCCGTCGTTCCAGAAGGTGAATCCGGCTGACCAGGCGGTCCTCTACCTGGCCCTCAGTTCGCCCACGCTTCCCCTTTCCACGGTCCACGAGTACGCCGACACCATGATCGCCCAGCGGATCTCCATGGTCAACGGCGTGGCCTCGGTGCAGATTAACGGCGCCCAGAAGTACGCGGTGCGGGTACAGGTGGATCCCAAGGCCCTTGCGGCCCGCAAGATCGGCATCGACGAGGTGGCCCAGGCCCTGGAGCGGGGTAACGTGAACCTCCCCACCGGTACGCTGGAGGGGAGGCACGAGGCCCTCACCATCCAGACCAGCGGCCAGCTCTATACCGCCAGGGAATACGAGCCGCTCATCGTCGCCTACCGCAACGGCTCGCCGGTCCGCCTCAGAGAGATCGGCACGGTCATCGACAGCGTGGAGAACGACAAGATAGCCGGCTGGTACAAGCAGACCCGCGCCATCGTCCTCGCCATCCAGCGCCAGCCCGGCACCAACACCATCGAGGTGGTGAGCCGGATCAAGGAACTGATCCCGCACTTCCGCTCCCAGCTCCCCGCATCGGTGGAGCTGAACATCCTTTTCGACCGGACCGAGGGGATCAAGGAGTCGGTTGCCGACGTGAAGTTCACCATGATGCTCACCATCTGCCTGGTGATCCTGGTGATTTTCCTTTTTCTGCGGAACCTGCCGGCCACGGTAATTCCGAGCCTTGCGCTCCCGCTCTCCATCGTCGGCGCCTTTGCGGCCATGTACCTGATGGGGTTCTCGGTCAACAACATCACCCTCATGGCTCTGACCCTCTCGGTGGGCTTCGTGGTGGACGACGCCATTGTCATGCTGGAGAACATCGTCCGGCACCTGGAGAAGGGTGAGAACCCCATGGAGGCTTCACTCCGGGGCGCCCGGGAGATCGGCTTCACCATCGTCTCCATGACGATTTCCCTGGTGGCGGTCTTCATCCCGGTACTCTTCATGAAGGGGATGCTGGGACGGCTCCTCCACGAATTTGCCGTCACCATCAGCCTGGCGATCCTCATCTCCGGCTTCGTCTCCCTCTCGCTGACCCCCATGCTCTGCAGCCGCTTCCTCCGCCCCCACGGCGAGAAGAACCACGGCCGGTTCTATAATTTCATGGAGCGGTTCTTCGACGGCATGTACCGCTTTTATGAAGTGACCCTAGGCCAAGTCCTGAGGCTTCGCCGGACGGTGCTTATTGGCACGCTCGTTATGACAGTCCTCACCGTGTGGCTCTTCACGAAGGTCCCCACGGGCCTGCTGCCCAGCGACGACATCGGCGCCATCTTCGCCATGACTGAGGGGGCCCAGGGAATCTCCTTCGAGGAGATGAAGGCGAAGCAGCAGCAGCTGGCGGCCATCGTGCTCCAGGACCCGAACGTGGAGGCGTTCATGTCGTCGGCGGGGGCAGGGGGGAACCGGGTGTCGTCCAACTCGGGCTTCATGTTCATCAAGCTCAAGCCCCGCCACGAACGGAAGCTGAACGCCGACCAAGTCATCCAGCAGCTGCGGCCAAAGGTGATGGGGGTGCCGGGAATCCTCATGTTCCTCCAGAACCCGCCGCCAATCCGGCTTGAGGCCAGGCTGGCGAAAAGCCAGTACCAGTTCGTGCTCCAGAGCCCCGACACCGAGGACCTCTACGCCCGAGCGGCCGAGCTGGAGGTAAAGCTGAAGCAGGTGCCGCTGCTCCTTGACGTGACGAGCGACCTTCAGCTCCAGAATCCCCAGGTTCAGCTGGACATCGATCGGGACAAGGCGTCGGCCCTCGGCATCACCGCCCACCAGGTGGAGGACGCCCTGTATTACGCCTACGGTTCGCGGCAGGTTTCCACCATCTTCGCCCCCAACAACCAGTACAAGGTCATTCTGGAGTTGGAACCCCGGTACCAGATCGATCCGGCGGCCCTCTCCATGCTGTACATACGCTCCCAGAAAGGCGATCTGGTTCCCCTCAATACCCTGGCCAGCCTGCGGCGCACCCTCGGTCCCCTGTCGGTGAACCATCTGGGGCAGATTCCCGCGGTTACCATTTCCTTCAACCTGCGGCCCGACACTCCCCTGAGCGAGGCGGTGGCAGCCATCGACAAGGTGAGCCGCGAAACCCTTCCCGCCACGTTCACCACGAGCTTCCAGGGGGTTGCCCAGGCCTACCAGCAGTCCACCACGGGGCTCACGGTCCTGATTATCATGGCGATCGTGGTGATTTACATCGTCCTCGGCATCCTCTACGAGAGTTACATCCATCCGATCACCATTCTGTCGGGACTTCCCTCCGCCGGTTTCGGGGCGCTCATCACCCTCATGCTCTTCGGCAAGGAGCTGAACCTCTACGGCTTCGTAGGCCTCATCATGCTGATCGGCATCGTCAAGAAGAACGCCATCATGATGATCGACTTCGCCCTGGAGGCCCAGCGCAGCGAAGGGAAGCCCCCCCTGGAGGCGATCCACCAGGGGGCCCTCGTCCGTTTCCGTCCCATCATGATGACCACCATGGCGGCCCTCATGGGGACCCTCCCCATCGCCCTCGGGATTGGGGCAGGAGCCGAGGCACGGCGTACGTTAGGTCTCGCGGTTGTGGGGGGGCTTGTCGTATCACAGCTACTGACCCTCTACATCACGCCGGTCATCTACTATTATATGGATCGCATGCAGGAGTGGGTGAAGACCCGTCTGGGCACCGGGCGGAACTCGGGAAAGGAGCGGGAGGCGAAAGCATAGGGGAGTTGCACAGAGCCGATGCCTGTATATACTTACTCAGTCAGACGAAACAGGCTGTAATTTCCGACTTCTGAGGGTACCTCATCATGAAAAAGCTCGTTCTGCTCCGCCACGGCGAAAGCACCTGGAACAGGGAGAACCGTTTCACCGGCTGGACCGATGTGGGTCTCAGCGAGAAGGGAATCGAGGAGGCAATCAGCGCGGGGCGCACACTGAAGAGGGAAGGGTTCGTCTTCGACGTGGCCTACACATCGGTCCTCAAGCGAGCCATCAAGACCCTCTGGCACGTCCTGGAAGAGATGGACCTCATGTGGATTCCGGAATACCGCCACTGGCGGCTGAACGAGCGTCACTACGGGGCGCTGCAGGGGCTCAACAAGGCAGAGACTGCCGAGCGGCACGGCATGGAGCAGGTTATGATCTGGCGCCGCAGCTACGATATCCCGCCGCCGGCCCTCACGGCGGACGATGAACGATTCCCCGGCAGAGATCCCCGCTATGCATCACTTTCACCCGAGGAGCTTCCCCTCACCGAATCCCTCAAGGATACGGTCGCCCGATTTCTCCCGTACTGGCACGAAACAATCGCCCCCGCTGTGCGCGAGGGGAAAAGGGTTCTCATTACCGCCCACGGAAACAGCCTGCGCGCCCTCGTGAAATACCTGGATCTGGTCTCCGAAACCGAGATCGTCAATCTCAATATTCCGACCGGCATCCCCCTTGTCTACGAGCTAACGGACAACCTGACACCCATCAGGAGTTACTATATGGGCGATCCTGACGAGGTGGCCAAGGCAAGCCGGATGGTGGCGGACCAGATAAAGAAGTAAGTATCCCATGGCGGCTGCGTCAATACCACTGTCCCTCGTCAGGCGATAAACAGCCGCCCCTTACGCCTCGCAATAAACCCTTCCCCTTCCATCTGCTGTAGGTTACTCAGTACGGTCTTCTGCGGTCTGTCTAGGTAAGCTGTTATTTCTTCAAGTGTTATACCTGGCTTATCCAGTACCGCTTTAAGTATCAGGCTCCTCAGCTCCCTATTGGATCCCTTAAAGAGACTCTGGACTGCGTGGTGGGCGCTACGCCGCGAAGGATTGCCGTGGAACCTCTTGAGGTGAACGCCGTAGTCCATGAGGGCATAATACCAATCGCGTGGATTGCCACGATCAAGGGTCCCTTCTACCAGCGGAGCAATCTCGCGGTCATGAACCTTTTCCGGTCCATGAAAAAAGTGATGGATGAAAACGGTTCTGATGTTGGTTTCGATGAATACGGAAGGAACAGAGAAGGCAAAGGCAGCAACGGCCCGGGCGGTATAGTGGCCTATGCCGGGGAGCTTTTCCAGTTCAGCGATGGAGGAGGGTAGGGTGCCGCCATGTTCTACCATGACCGCTTCGGCGCAACGCTTAAGATTGAGGGCCCGCCGGTTGTAGCCGAGCCCTTGCCAGGTGGCAAGAACCGCATCAAGGGGGGCTGCGGCAAGGGAACCGAAATCGGGGAACGCCGAAAGGAATGCTTCATACTTACCTGCCACCCTGTCGACCTGGGTCTGCTGAAGCATTACTTCGGAGACAAGGATGGCGTAGGGGTCGTGAGTCTCGCGCCACGGGAGGGTACGGCCGTGGCGGCGGTAGTGGCTGTAGACAATGTGGCGGAAGAGGGCGGCAGCCTCAGGGGTGAGTCCCCCGGAGCAATAGATATCCCTGAGGCGGTTCTCCGCGCTCAATGGTCGTGATAGCCGAGAACCACAAGAATGCAACTTCCGTCGGCAATCACGTTGATCCCGCTTCTCCGGCACGCCTCGACGGCAGCATCGCTTTCGGCTCCCGGCTGCATCCAGACGTTTTTTATCCCCTTGCTGGCAGCCATTTCAACCACCTGTTCGGTGATCTTGGGCGGGGTAATTACCGATATGCTCGTCACATCGTCGGGAAGTTCCATGACGCCCGGCACACACGCAACACCCTCGATCTCCTGCTCCCTGGGATTTACCGGGATTACCCGCAAACCCTTCTGCTGGTAGCAGCGCAGCACCTTGTTGCCGTATTTGTGCCGGTCAATTGAAGCGCCGACAACGCCAAAGGCCTTCGACTGGAAAAAGATATCTATCTGATCCTTGGTATTCATGGTCACCCTCCCGAGACGTCTTTGGAGAACAGTATCTGTCATTTCAGATGTTTTGCAACCAGCATCTCGATAAGTTCACCGATAGTCGTTCGTTTGTTCGCTGCGGCAATCTTCAGCTTGAGATGGAGATCCTCGCGAATGTTTGCGGTGAGCCGCACATCCCCCTCAGGCACCTGACCAGATGTTGGTCGGGCTTGTGTCTTTGCTTTATTCTTGCTTTGGGATTTTTGTTCCGACTTCCTGGTAGTTGCTTTTTTAAGGGGGGCGGAACTCTCTGTGGCCTTTTTTACTGACCTGTGTTCTGCTTTCACCTCAAGTGGTTTCGCTTTCTTCTTGGCAGATTTCTCCTTTGAATTGGCTGGGCTTTCAAAGAGGGCCATCTGACCTTCAATCACGTCGCTACTCATATGCAGCCTCCTGACAATCAATACATTACAGTCTAAATTTAACCATACATACTTACCTGTGTAAACTGAAAGGTGGGGGAATTGGGGAGAGTTTTTGCAATTTAAGGTCTCCCATGGTACTATCCCACCGCTCAATCAAATCACTGTCAGGGGAACAGTCCATGTACAAACTCAAGATTCTTACCTCCTTCGCCGCTGCCCACTGCCTCATCAATTACCAGGGTGACTGTGAGAACCTCCACGGGCACAACTGGAAGGTAGAGGTGGCCGTCATGGCCCAGGAGCTCGACAAGGCAGGTCTGGGGATCGATTTCAAGATTCTCAAGCAGGAGACGAACGGACTATTGCGAACCCTTGACCACAAGTACCTGAATGATCTGGACCCTTTCCGCGATATTTCCCCCTCGTCGGAGAACATTTCCCGCTACCTTTACGAGGAGCTTTCGAAGCGTCTCAATGATGGTAACATCAAGGTTGAAAGCATAACCGTCTGGGAGTCGGACAACGCCGCTGCCACCTATTATGAGTAAGCCGACCGCGGAACTCGCTGAAATTTTCTCATCGGTCCAGGGTGAGGGGATGCTGATTGGCCTGCGTCAGATTTTCGTCCGCTTCCGCGGCTGCAACCTCACCTGCGACTACTGCGACACCCCCACCGAATGCACCGCTGAGCCCTGTCTCATCGAGCAGACGCCAGGCAGACGCGATTTTGTTCCCACCCCGAACCCCATTTCCCTCGACCGCCTGACCGCGCTCATGGAAGGCTGGCACCGGGGATGGCCGGGGGTCCATCATTCCATAAGCCTCACCGGTGGAGAGCCTCTTCTGAGCCATGCTGTCCTTTCGGCGTGGCTTCCCGTCCTGAGAAATCTCCTTCCCGTGTACCTGGAAACCAATGGTGTCATGCACACCGTCCTTGGGCTTCTGATCGACCATATCGACATCATCGGCATGGATATCAAGATTCCCTCAACCTCGGGCTGCACCGGCCTGTGGGACGACCACCGGAGTTTTCTTCAAATTGCCGCCAGAAAGAATGTCTTTGTAAAAGTTATCGTAGGGGATGAAACGGAAGAATGGGAGATCATCCGCGCCAGTGAACTGATTGCCGCCATAAACAGCCATATTCCCCTCATCCTGCAACCCGTCACCGAATCTGGCGGAAGTGTCGGCATTAACCCCGTCAGGGCGCTGGAATTCCAGGAGATTGCCTGCCGCCACCTGGATGAAGTCCGCATAATCCCCCAGACCCACAAGTTCATGGCACAGCTGTAAGGGCAAACGGGAGCGACATGATCATCGAAACAATGACTATGGTCGAGTTCGAGGAGGGCCTGAAGCGCACCCAAACGGTTTTTATCCCGTTCGGGTCCGTTGAAGAACATGGCTCCCACCTGCCGCTTTCCACCGACACCATTCAGGCCTACGAAGTCGGCAAGAAGGCGGCCCAGCAGATTCCCCTCTTCGTGGTCCCGCCGATCCACTACGGCTCCTGCCGTTCCACATCATGCCATCCCGGCACCATCTCCATCACCACCGCAACCCTCAAGGCGCTCATGAAAGACATCGTCCGCTCTCTGTACGCCCAGGGGATGCGGAATATCGTCGTTCTCACCGGCCATGCAGGGGGCTCCCACCGCATGGCGCTTCAGGACGCCGGAGAGGAGCTTCTGCCGGAGATTCCCGACATCAGGATTGCGGTCGTCACCGAATATGAGCTTGCCAGCAGGGAAGGGAAGGGGATTATCGAGACGGAGGGCGATGCCCATGCCGGTGAGATAGAGACGTCGCGGATCATGCACACGCATCCGCATCTGGTGAAGGGTGCGGGAGAGCGGGAGTTCCCCTCATTCCCCACGGGAATTCTGGTCCGGAACAAGAGAAAATTCTGGCCGAATGGTGTCTGGGGCGATCCGACCAAGGCAACCGCTGAAAAGGGGAAATGCCTGGAAGAGCTGGTCGTGAAAAAGATAGTCGAACTGGTTACGGCACTCGAACAGTTTCAGGAGTGAGCAGGGGGCCAACAGACTTCTAATCCAGAATTACCGCACAGGTGCGTGTCGATAGCGGAGGCACGCTGTTGCATATTGAACATTCTTTGTGTATTATTGAACACAAAGAGAGGTGCTCCACGATGCTACTTACTCAGACTCGGCCTTCGGAAATTAACCTGCACAGCACGGAAGCCCGCAGTGCATTGGCCAAAATGATCATCAAGCTCTTTACCCGTTGGGAACTGTCGACTTCTGACCAGCTGGAATTATTGGGCCTTAGTCCAAAGAGCCGCGGGCTTCTCGCGAAATATGCGAAAGGGGAAGCTTTGCCGGAGGGGCGAGATTCCCTTGACCGGGTTGGCTTCCTGCTGGCGATCCATAAGTCGTTACGGTTGCTTTATCCATACAATCCTGAAATACGGTATTCCTGGGTGAACCGACGCAACACGGCATTCAATAATCTCACCCCTCTGACGGTTATGAAGGAACAGGGGATTATCGGGCTCGCCAGGGTCGCACGTTATCTTGATTATTACCGGGGACTCTAGTGAAGACCCTGTTTGTAAAAACCCACGATTTCCAGGGTGATGTGTTCCGGAATATTGTCTCTCTGCGTGAATCGGTCGACCTTTTTGACGATCTCACTGACGATGTGGGCCAAAGCCAGTACGCGACAATTGCTGAAGCAAGGGTTAAAGAAAGTATTCCTATTGGCCTGATTGATCGAGGTTTTCACTATACAACAGCCATAGATTACCCGTTCACCAAAGAACCCTATATGCTCTCGCGCTATGGGAACGGGACATTTGGTGTGTGGTATGGTTCTCTACAGTTAGAGGCCACCATCCATGAAACCGTCTATCACATGATGAGGGAGGAATCGAGGATTGAAGGGGTAACAGGGCGTCTTGTGAGGGAAAGGGCTGTCTATCTGGTCCGAGCCCGCGCTGTTCTCATAGACCTGATAGGAAAGGAAAAACGATATCCGGACCTTGTTTCCGATGATTACAGCTTCACGCAGCAAATTGCCGAGCGGTTGCAAAAAGAAGGGCATCCGGGATTGCTGGCGCCGTCAGCGCGGTGTCCCGGAGCGAACCTGGTAGCTTTCACTCCGAATATTTTAAACGATCCGCGGGTAAGCTGTTATCTTACTTATACCTATGATTATCAGACAAAGACTGTAGAGGTTGAGCGACAGCCTGGGGATGTCATTTTTCACCATCAGTTCTCTTGAGGCTGTCTCATCACTTGCTTGACCTCCGTCACCTCATGTACTTGACATAATATATCTTATGGGACGTAATTGTTGGATTTTGAGGACATTGACTTCCTGACAAGTCTGTTTATCTAAAAGTATTTACGAATTTGAAGTAAAAGTATTTACCCTGCCAAATTGATGTAGAATTCATCCTCCGGCATGCGTCACTGTCCTCACGAATAGCTGCAAAAGCTTCCCTCGTCGGTTTCTTATTCGTAGCAAGCTACCAGGCATCATTGCATCTGCTTGCCGAACAGTCGTTTGCTGATGACGTCGGTTGGTCTCGCTTGCCTTAAGAGTTTTGCTGGGCAAAGCCTTGTATGGCCACCAGTGAACTACTGGTGGCTGCGAATCGGACACTTCAACTGCCCAATACGGCAACAGTCTCCCAGATATCTGGGCGTCATCCCAGTTGTATTCCCCCCGCCGGTTCATCTCTTTGGCCAAGAGAACACATTCCTGAAAAGTCCAATAGCATTCTTGCGCGCAGACCCTGAACCTGAGCCAATTTCTTTCGAGTTCGTTTGTTAGCGACCCGTAATTTATCCCTCTATAATCCCAGACAAAGCAAGTCTTGCGCCTGTAGCCATACACTTTCATTTCCCAGTGCTTTCGCCAATACAGGTACGCAAACGCCCAAGGGCATAGTGGCAAGGTGTCGAGATGACCGGGTTCCCACCAGATCGATTTTGAAACCACGGACGCGCATTTGCCGTGGAAACCGCCGAGGAAGTTTTTGACGATGTGGCGCCGAACCGCCTTGTAGACCTTAGACATGTCATCATCTATGTCGTGATATGCTCCCTGAGCGGACATCGAACGATTATCGAGCTTTCCCCGGAGCTCGCTGGCCCGTTTCCGAATTGCTTCATCTGGACATTTTACCCAGCACCTTGCAGAGGCATGCACGGTTCCTCTTTTGCGCCTGAATCTGATCGGATCGGGAGGACTACTGAGGTGTCCTGTCAATAGTAGACACTCCCAACTCAAGCGGCGGCCGTGTTTGTGCAGAAGTTCAGGGCAAACACGGCCGGGGCCAGATAGCCAAGGCGCGAGTGGCGTCGTTGGCGGTTGTAGAATATCTCGATGTA